>USNH01000141.1 GCA_900556015.1 uncultured Eubacteriales bacterium
GCGCGAAGCGACTATTTTCGTGCCGCAAGGCGGCACAAAAATAACGACATTATTTTCAGGCTGTCGAAAAAAGCCGGAGGCTTTTTCGACAGTCTGAAAAGACCGCTCACGCGGTCTTTTTTTGCGTCATGCCGTCAGCTTCAGCCCCACGATACCCACCAGCAGCAGTCCTTGCAGCACGCCCACCCACGGCAAAACGGCAGCCGAAGCTGCCGTTTCACCGCGATACCGCTCAGTGCATTTTGGATGTGACGCCCACCCAGGCGGAGTCCATCGCGTTACCCAGCCGCTGCATGGCCTTGCCCACAGCGGTCTTACGGACCTTCGGCCCGGGATGCGCCGCCATATCCATCATCGCGCCGGCCACCAGGCCGACGCACAGCCCACCGACAAAAGCGGGTATTTTCATGATCATCCACTCCTTTTCTGTCCGATGCTAGCTTACCCCGCGCCGCGAAAAAAACACGCGGTGTTTCTTGCCAAATCATGATGCCGTGCGCTATAATATTGTGTAATGAATTTTTCCAAGGAGGAGCACCATGTCTCTCGCCCAACTGCAAGCACATATCCGCGCCCGGAAAACACCGCTGGCGCTGACGCTTTCCCCCGATCCCTCCCGGCTCAGTCCGAAGATCCTGAAAAACTTCACCGATATGTTCGGCGATGTGCCCATGGCCCGGGCCGAGGCCCTGCGCTACCACGGCACGACCATGCTGGACGCGGCGGCAGGGCTGCTGCCCGCCGTGGTGCTGCGGGCGGACGCATACCTGTCCCAGGGCATGATGGGCGCGGACGTGCTGGCCAACCTCATCACCGCCGCCCACGCCAAGGAGCTGTACGTCATTTTGGATGTCAACGCCGCCGACCCCGCGCCGTGGCTGAGTTACGGCGCAGATGCCGTGACGGTGTGTCCCTATGCGGGCAGCGACTGTCTGTCCGTGCCGGAGGACCGGCTGGCCATCGCCGCCGTCCGCACAGGCAACCCCTCCGGCGGCGCGGTGCAGACCCTGATGGCCGGCGACCGGGCGCTGTGGCTGTCCCTGGCGGAGCAGATGGCCCGCCGGGGCGCGGCGCTGTCCGTGGCCACGGGGTACAGCCTGGACGTGCGCGACGTGCGCCGGTGCTGCCCCACCGCGTTTCTGCTGCTGCCGGGCTGCGACGGCGAGAACGCCCTGGCCGCCTTTGACGACTTCGGCCACGGGGCGCTGCTCGCCGATGAAACGCTGCAATACGCCGCCGATCCCGCCGCCGCGGCGGCGGAGGCCGTGGCCGCGCTGAAAAAGTGGGTAACGGTGGTATGACCCGGCTGTATTTGATCCGCCATGCCGAGGCGGAGGGAAATATCTACCGCATAGCCCACGGCCACCACAACGGGCTTATCACCAACGACCGGGGCTACCGGCAAATCGACGCTCTGCGGGAGCGCTTCCGGGACGTTCCCATCGACGCGGTGTATGCCAGCGACCTGTACCGCACCCAGATCACCTCCCGGGCCATCTGGCTGCCCAAGGCGCTGCCGCTGCATCTTGACCCAGCGTTTCGGGAGATCCGGCTGGGCGTCTGGGAGGACCAGACCTGGCAGGCGCTGCAAAACCGGTATCCCGAGGAGATGGACCATTTCAGCAGCCGATTGGACCTGTGGCGCGCCGAGGGCGCGGAGACGGCCCAGCAGCTGGTGGATCGCTTTGTTCCGGCCCTGCGCCGCGTAGCCGAGGCCCACGACGGCGGCACGGTGGCGGTATTCTCTCACGGCGCGGCCCTGCGTATCGTGCTGGGCGTGCTGCAAGGGCTGTCGCTGGCGGAGGTGGGGACAAGACCCCACGGTGACAACACGGCGGTGTCCCTACTGACGTGGGAAAACGGCGCGTTCCGGGTGGAATACCGGGACGACAACAGCCACCTTGCGGAACGCGGCCTGTCCACATTCGCCAAGCAGACATGGTGGCAGGATGGGCGTATGAAGGATCAGGGGTCGGAATACCGCCCCCTGCCGGAGACGGAGCGTGGCCGTTTCGGCGTGCCCGCGGGCGACGAGGCCACGGGCATCTGGTACGGCGATGCGCTGATCGGCGCGTTCAGCTTCCGCCGGGAGGCGGATGGCCTGCGGCTGACCCGGTATATCCTTGCCCCTGAGTGGCGGGGCAAGCGGCTGGGCGTTCCGCCTATGGGACAGGTGCTGCGCTATTGCCGCCATCAGGAGCTGCCCTGGCTGCGGCTGACCTGTGCCGACCGGGCGCTGCGGCTGTTTTTCGCACGGCTGGGCTTTGTGGCCGCCGTGGGTGATGAAATGGTGAAGGACGCCCGCTGTGTCCTGCCGCCGTTGCCGGCGGCCTATATGCGATGAAAGGGGAGAACGGCATGATGACCCGCGGCATAGAGTTTCTCCCCGTCAGCCGGGAGGAGATGATCGACCGGGGCTGGTACTACTACGACTTCCTGGTGGTGACGGCGGACGGCTACATCGACCACCCCAGCTTCGGCACGACCCTCATCGCCCGCCTGCTGGAGAGCAAGGGCTACCGCGTGGCCATCCTGCCCCAGCCGGACTGGCACACGGCGGATGCGTTCCGCGCCATGGGCAAGCCCCGCTACGGCGTGCTCATCGGCGGCGGCAACCTGGACTCCATGGTGGCCCACTACACGGTGGCCAAGCGCCGCCGCACCCGCGACCTTTACAGCGAGGGCGGTGTCATGGGCAAGCGGCCCGACCGGCCCACCATCGTCTACGCCAACCGCGCCCGTGAGGCGTTCCCCGACACGCCCATCGTTATCGGCGGGCTGGAGGCGTCCCTGCGCCGCTTCGCCCACTACGACTACTGGGACGACAAGGTGCGGCGCAGCATCCTGTTCGATGCCCCTGCCGACCTGCTGGTATACGGCATGGGCGAGAGCGCCACGGTGGAGATCGCCCGGCGGCTGGCGAAGAAAACGCCGGTGTCGGACATCACCGACGTGCCCGGCACGGCCTACATCACCGACCGGGTAGGCGAGCTGAAGTTCCACCGGGCGGACTGCCCCTCCTACGAGGACGTGTGCGCCGACCTGACGGCCTACGCCCGCGCCACCAAGATCGAATATGACGAGCACGACCCTATCCGGGGCTGTGCCGTGCTCCAGCCCTGTCAGGGCCGGACGCTGGTGGTGAACCCGCCGGCCCGTCCCCTGCGCCGGGAGGAGCTGGACGCGCTGTACGCCCTGCCCTACACCCGGGAGGTACACCCCATGTATACCGGCGGCATCCCCGCCATCGAGGAGGTTCGCTTCTCCATCACCCACAACCGGGGCTGCTTCGGCGGGTGCAATTTCTGCGCCCTGGCCTTCCACCAGGGCCGCATGGTCACCAGCCGCTCCATCCAGTCCGTGCTGGAGGAGGCGGAGCTGCTGACCCACGACCCGGAGTTCAAGGGCTACATCCACGACGTGGGCGGCCCCAGCGCCAACTTCCGCCACACCAGCTGCCAGAAGCAGAAGCGGTGCGGAATGTGCAAAAACCGCAGCTGCCTCGCCCCCGAGCCCTGCCCCAACCTGGACGCGGACCACTCGGAGTACACGGAGCTGCTGCAAAAAATGCGGCAGATACCCGGCATCAAAAAGGTATTCGTCCGCTCCGGCATCCGCTATGACTATATGCTCCAGGACAAGGACAAAAATCAGACGTTCTTCCGCGAACTGGTGAACTATCACATCTCCGGCCAGCTGAAGGTCGCGCCCGAGCTGCTCGATCAGACGACGCTGGTCATCGACATCGGCTCGTCCACGACCGACTTCGCCTATATCGTGAACGGGCGCGAATCCGCCATCGGCACGTTCGGCGACGTATCGCTCGGCGGCGGCCTGATCGAGGCCTGCATGCTGCGCCGCGCGGTGGCGGCGAGCAAGCACCGCGAAGAGCTGGAAACCGTGTTCCGCGAGTCGCTCTCGTGGAAAAACCGGCTGGAAATCGCCGCGCGCCGCTTAAAGGAGCAATATTTCCTCGACGAAGCCGAGTGTGTCAAAACGCCCTGCGTCGCGTCCGAAACGGTATACTACGACCTGCCCGTGAAGGTGAAGT
>USNH01000142.1 GCA_900556015.1 uncultured Eubacteriales bacterium
GCTAGTGTTTTTGAACAGATTACTACTGTTGTTAATTTCCTGCGTGCCATCCCAGGCTGTCCAGGTTTGGGAGGAGCACGTGTCGGACGTGTGGTCGCCAACGTCCTTGTGATTAGCGCCGCAAATGGGGTGGCTATGCTCGTCCGCCGCTTCGGCTCGCACGCTGGCCGCGCACAGCAGGGCACACAGGCACAGTGCTATACTTATGATCCGTTTCTTCCACGTCATTTCGTGACACGCTCCTCTTCAAGGTTCATCAGCCTTCGGCGGGCCGAAGGCTGCGGCGTATATACGCCGGGGTTGGTTGTGATGGGGGTTTGGGGGTACGGATTCCCACACCAGTTGGGTGGCGGGGCGATGCACCCCAAGGGTACTTGCTTCGCGGCGTGGGCGTCGCCCCCTACGGGTGGGTGCAAGGGGGTGCGTCCCCTATTGACAGGGTGGGGGGGATTTCCGTATAATGGCATTATACTCCGTTCACCCGTGAACGAAGCAAGTGGTCAGGAGGAAAAAAATCGTGGCAAATTGCACAAAAAAGCTGTTTCAAATCGCGGAGGCGGCGCGGGCCTGCGGACTGTCCCGCAGCACGCTGCTGCGGATGGAGGAAAAGGGGCTGGTGACGCCGGCCTACACCGCGCCGGACAGCGGGCGGCGGTACTACGACAACCACAACGTGGCGCGGGTGCTGCAAATCGAGAAATTCAAGGCCATGGGGCTGGGCGTGGAGGCCATCGCGGCGTATTTCGCACACGGCGGCGACACCACGGAGCTGCTGGCGGCGCTGGAGGCGCGGCTGCATGATTTGCAGTGCAGCGTGGAGGAGCTGCGGCTGCGGGCAGGCGGCGCGGAGGGGATGTCCGTGCAGCTGATAACGCTGCCCGCGGTGACATTCTGTGCGCGGCGCTGTGAGGGGCACGCCATCGCCGGGAAGGTCGCGGCCATGTACGACTTTTACGGGGAGTGCATCCGCCGCGGCTGCGTGCTGTCGGATGAGCCGATCTTCAACATACAGGAGCGGAAGGACTTTCTGCGGGGGCATATTGACGGCACGCCCTATCCGTTTTACGTGTGCGTGCCGGTAAAGCCGGAGGCTGCGCCGCCGGACGCGGTGACGCTGCCGGAGTGCCGGGCGCTGTCGGTGCTGCATTACGGCGACTATGACAACGTGGACGCGGCGTGGCTGACGCTGGGCCGGGAGGTGAAGGCACGGGGGCTGAGGCCCGCAGGGCCGCCGCGGGTGCTGTGCATCGTTGCGCCCTACACCGGGCGGGAGATCGACACGCAGCGGTATTGCTCACGGCTGGTACTGCCGGTGGAGGAGTGAGGGGGAGTCCGCGCCTGCGGGCGCGGAGGACGGATTCCCACGCCAGTTGGGTGGCGGGGCGATGTGGGCATCGCCCCCTACGGGCTCGGAATGACACCTCTGGCGCGGTGTTTGAGCGGACAGGGTCGTCCGCCCCTACACGCTAAAAAAAGAACCGCCGGGGCGGTTCTTTTTTATATGATCTTGCTGATGAGGTACAGGAGGGCCAAATGGGCGGGGTAGAATACGTAGAACGCCCATTTCCAGCCGCGGCGGCCCGGCTGGCCGTCGTAGGCCCACAGGATGGGCAGCGCCAGCAGCGACCACCACACGTAGGGCATATTGCTGCACTGGGTCAGGCAGTAGAGGGCCATACCCAGGGAGAACAGCGCGAAGCGCTGGTGCTTTTCCCGGCTCACCACGGCGAACAGGGGCAGGAACGCGCCCATCGCGCCGTAGTCAAACGTGACCAGCACGCCGGTGCGGGCGGTGACGGCCTGGCACAGCACGTCCGCCCCGGCCACCGCCAGCACGGCGGCGGCGAACAGCGCGGCGTTCCGGGCGCTGGGCCGGCGCTGTAAGCGCAGGAACGCGGTGCAGAGCAATATGGCCAGCGACAGGGTGAACAGGATGTTCAGGTACAGCGCCTGCGAGCCCCGCAGCGTACCGCCGCCCAGCAGCTCCTCCGCCGCGAACACCGCCTGGCAGGCGATGCCCAGCCCCAGCACCCGCAAAAGGTAGGCACGGGGCTTGCGGGTATAGGCGCAGCCGTCCCCCACGCAGAAGGCGAACAGGGGGAAGGAGATGCGCCCGATCCAGCGCAGCACCGCCACCTGAGGGAACAAACAGCAGCAGCCCGGCGTGGTCGATGACCATGGTCAGCGCCGCCAGCAGCTTGAGTATGTTCTTATTCATGGGTCATGTATCAGTCGTCGTCCTCGTCCGGCGTTTCCGGCTCAGGCTTGGGCAGGAGGCGCACCTCCGCACGGTCCACCTGGTGCTCACGGATGGAGGTGACGTGGATGTGCATTCCCTCGGTCTCCAGGTCGATGTCCTGCTCCCCGTCGTCGGGGATAACGCCCAGCGCGTCGAACACCAGGCCGGTGAGGGTGTCGTGCTCCTCCTGATCCAGCTGGATGTTCAGCGCGTCCTCGATGTCGTCCAGCTCCACGTTGCCGGTGAGCAGCAGTGAGCCGTCCTCCCGCTTCTCGATGCGGGGCTCGTCTTCGCTGACCGGGCCGCTGTCATCGTCGCCCAGGTCGCCCACCAGCTCCTCCACCAGGTCGTTCAGCGTGACGATGCCCACCATGCCGCCGTACTCGTCCAGCACCACGGCCAGGGGGTTGCCCGTGCGCTTCATGTTGCGGAACAGGGCATCGGCCTTGATGGTCTCGGGCACGAAATAGGGTGCGCGGACGGCGGAGCGCATGACGCTGTCACGGCTCTTGTCCGCCAGGCGGAAATACTCCTTGGCGTTCAGGATGCCCACCACGTTGTCGGCGCTGTCCTCGCAGATGGGGTAGCGGTTGTGCCGCGTGCCGTGGATGGTCTCCGCCCACTCGTCCATGGTCTCGTCCATCCACAGCAGGTCCACATCGGTGCGGTGGGTGGCGATCTCCTCGGCGGTCAGGCCCAGCATGTGGGCGGCGGCCGCCACGGCGATGCAGTTCTCGGTACCGTAATCGCCGCGGAAGGGCGCGATCACGTCGCAGGGACGGCCGTCCAGCCACAGCCGGTACTGCCCGTGCACGCCATCGCTGCACCCGGCATAGGCCGCACGATAGGAGAGCGGGCGCCCGCTGGCCGTGAAGAAGAGCACGTCGCCGAACACGGCCCGCGCCTCGCGGACGAGATCGTCATAGTCGGCGCTCACGAGGGCCTGGCCTTCGGGGGCCAGATGGGCCAGCAGACGGGACTTGTGCCAGGCCACGCCGCGTTCGCCCAGGCCTTCGGTATGGGCGGCGCCCACGTTGAGGATCAGGGCCAGGTCGGGCTGGAGGATGGCCCCCAGTTCGTCCATGTCGCCCTCGTGGCTGATACCGGCCTCGAAGACCCAGAAGTCCTCGTCCCCGTCAGTCTTGAGCATGCACAGGGGCATGCCCACCTGATTGTTGAGGTTGAGGGCATTGCAGGCGGTCTTGCCGCGCCGCGACAGCACATGGGCCAGCAGCTCCTTGACCGTGGTCTTGCCCGCGGAACCGGTGATGCCCACCACCCGGGCGGAGGACTTGCCGCGCCAGAGGGCGGCCACGGCCCCCAGGGCGCGCACCGTGTCCTGGACCAGCAGGACAGGCACGGACAGGCCTTCCAGCGGACGGGCGGCCAGCACGGCCACGGCGCCCTGCTCCACGGCACGGGCGGCATAATCATGGCCGTCCACACGCTCGCCGGCGATGCAGACGAACAGGCTGCCGGGCACGGCCTCGCGGCTGTCCGTAACGACCGAAGTGACCGCCACGCTGCCGTCGGCCACCTTCACATCCCGGGCGCAGCCCAGGCAACGAACGATTTCAGCAAGATCTAGGCGCACCCCAACAGCTCCCGCACCACTTCCTGATCACTGTAGTGATGTTTGGTGCCCTGAATGATCTGATAATCCTCATGGCCCTTGCCGGCGATCAGCAGGGCATCATCGGGACCGAGCATCTCCACGGCCTTGGCCGTGGCCTTGCGGCGGTCCACTTCCACCACGACTTCCCTGGCTTCGCGCAGACCGGGCAGCACGTCCTTGAGGATGTCTTCCGGG
>USNH01000143.1 GCA_900556015.1 uncultured Eubacteriales bacterium
AATTTTTAGGTCGAGGAAGATACAGAAAGATTTAGTAGACGAAGAGTGAGGTATAACCCATAAGTCATCCACGCACATTTCCCGTAAGTCGTAGCTCAACACAAAGAAATCGGGGTTGCTGTTGCCTGTTATCCGTTCGATAAAAGTTTCATAAGCGCCGTCCGCTATTCTTTTACCAACCCGGCCACTCTTACTTTTCAATTCGTATTCATTTTTGCAGTTAGGGCAAAAAAAGTCCGCAACAGCTTTATTATTTGGAAAGTGAGAAATATGGGTGTTCCCGCAACGAGGGCAGTAGAGTTCGCGACACACCCAGCCTTCCGTGAGCACCCGCGCAATCTGCGAATTGCTTTTATAGCCCCTTGCCGCCTCCAAGTTAAAGCCGCACTCCACGCTCATTCTCCTTTCCGTCAACGTTTTTGTTCTTCGTCTCATACTGGCAAAAAAGCTGTCATTATGCGTCAGCCCATGCCACGGCGCTGAAAGGAAGACGGATTCCCACGTCGCTTCGCTCCTCGGAATGACAGAGGTTGGTCTATTGCTGCACTCACTCTTCGTCTATGTCCTGCCCCAGCTCGTTGAGGACGGGGCGGATGTCGTTCCAGGAAAAGCCCCGGCGCTGGAGATAGGCCGCCAGTCTGCGGGACGTGTCATCGTCTGGCGCTCTGCCCCGCAGCTTGGCGCGAACCAGCGCCCGTATGGCGTCCCCGGCGGAGGGCAGCTGGGCCAGTGCCCCGTCCCACAGTTCCTTGGGGATGCCCCGGCGGTGCAGCTCCTGCTTCACCCGCGCCGGGCCGTAGCCCATCGCGCCGTAATGGCGGGCGATGACCCCGGCGTAAGCCTCATCGTTGACTGCGCCCAGGCCCTCCAGCCAGTCCGCCGTCTCCGCCGCCTCGCCCTCCGTCGCGCCCTTTTTCGTCAGGCGGCGCTGCACCTCCTGCTTGGAGAGCATCCGTCCGGCGGCCATGCGGGCCGCCGCCTGCTTCCGCTCCGACCTCTCCCCCGCCGCCTGTAATTCTACCACAAGCTCCGGGGGTACGTCCATCCCCTTATATAAGCCAAAGCGCAGAAGCTCCGCGCCGGTGACCTGGAGGAGCGTTTCGTCCTCCAGGAACACCAGCACGCGCTCCTGCTTATGCTTTGATTTTTCGATCCGTGCGATACGCATCAGTCGGCGTCGTCAAAGTCGTCGGCGGACACGTCCACGGCCCGGCCCGCCGCCTTAGCGGCCACCCGGGACTGACTGCCCATCAGCTTGTGGAAATTCTCCCGCACCGCCGTCTCCAGCTTGTCGGCCTCGTCCGGGTGGTCACGGAAATACTGCTTGGCCGCGTCGCGGCCCTGGCCCAGCCGCAGCTCACCCATGTTGAACCACGAGCCGCTCTTCTGCACCAGATCCAGCTTCACCGCCAGATCCAGCAGGTCGCCCAGCTTGCTGATGCCCTCGCCGTACATGATGTCGAACTCCGCCTCCCGGAAGGGGGGCGCGACCTTGTTCTTCACCACCTTGGCCCGCGTGCGGTTGCCGATGACCTCGCCGCCGGACTTCAGCGTCTCGATGCGGCGCACGTCGATGCGGACGGAGGCGTAGAACTTCAGCGCCCGCCCGCCGGTAGTGACCTCCGGGTTGCCGTACATAACGCCCACCTTCTCGCGAAGTTGGTTGATGAAGATGACGATGGAATTGGTCTTGTTGATGATGCCCGTCAGCTTACGCAGAGCCTGAGACATGAGCCGTGCGTGAAGGCCCACGAAGCTGTCGCCCATCTCGCCCTCGATCTCCGCCCGAGGCACGAGGGCGGCCACGGAGTCCACCACCACCACATCGATCGCGCCGGAGCGCACCAGCGCCTCGGTGATCTCCAGCGCCTGCTCACCGGTGTCCGGCTGAGAGATGAGCAGATCCTCCACGTTGACCCCCAGCGCCTTGGCGTAGGTGGGGTCAAGGGCGTGCTCCGCGTCCACGAAGGCCACCTCGCCGCCCATCTTCTGCGCCTCCGCCAGCACGTGCAGCGCCAGCGTGGTCTTGCCGGAGGACTCAGGCCCGTAGATCTCCACGATGCGGCCACGGGGCAGGCCGCCGATGCCCAGCGCCAGGTCGAGGGACAGCGAGCCGGTGGGGATCGCCTCCACGTTCAGCGTGCTCTCCGCGCCGTAGCGCATGATCGAGCCCTTGCCGTACATCTTCTCGATCTGCTGCATGGCCGTCTCCAGCGCCTTTTTCTTGTCGGACACCACCGGCGCGGCACCAACGGGTTCTTTCTTCACTGCCATAGTTCCGTCCTCCTCAAATTCTGTGCAGGCGGCCCGCGCCGCCTGTGCTGGTTCTATTTTCGCAAAAAGCCTGTCCCGAAAAACGGACAGCTCATACCTCCGTACATAAAACGCCCGACACCACACGGGGAATGCCGTTTAGGTCGGGGGTGATCTCCACGTCGCCGAAGCCGGCGGAGCGCATGATCCGCAGCACATCGTCCGCCTGGCCGATGCCCACCTCGAACAGCAGACACCCTCCGGCGCGGAGGGCCGCCGTCCACTGGGCGCAGATGGCCCGGTAGAAATCCAGCCCGTCCTCGCCGCCCTTCAGCGCCAGATGGGGCTCGTAGTCCCGGACGGACACGTCCAGCCCGGCGATGTCCCCATCGGGGATGTAGGGCGGGTTGGACACGATGGCGTCAAACTCGCCCAAATGGACGGGCGGCTTTTCCAGCGCGTCCATCTGCATCGCCGCCACCCGGCCCGTCAGGTCGTTGCGGCGGATGTTTTGGCGGCAGATACGCAGCGCGCCCTCGTCCAGCTCGCCCAGCGTCACCCGGCTTCCCGGCAGGTGCTTGGCCAGCGCCAGCCCCACGCAGCCCGACCCGGCGCACAGATCCAGCACCCGCGGCTCTGCCGCGCTTTGCAGCCGGGCCAGCGCCCGCTCCACCAGCACCTCGGTGTCGGGCCGGGGGATCAGCACGCTCTCGGAGATGTCCAGCGGCAGCCCGTAGAACTCCCACTCGCCGATGAGATACGCCACCGGCTCGCCGTCCAGATGGCGCTGGGCCAGCCGCTGCACCTGCTGCTCCACGGCGGCGGGGACGTACAGCCGCCCGTCCCGCGTCAGCTCCTCCCGGCTCTTCCCGGCGGCGCAGCACACCAGCTCCCGCGCCTCCAGCGTAGGGTCGGCCATGCCGGCCCGGTGAAAACGCTGGCGCAGATCCAAATACAAATTGTTATATGTTATGGCCATATCCTGTCCTGCATCCTCTCACCAGCGGTCCGTGCCCTCTTCCTCCGGGATGACCAGCTTCATGGCCTCGATGGCCACCTCGATCATGCTGTCATCCGGCTCGAAGGTGGTAAAGTTCTGCATCCACATACCCGGCGCGGACAGCACACGGGTCACGGCGTTGTCGTGAGCTCCCACGAAGCGGTTGAACTCGTAGGTGATGCCCACCACGGGGATGAGCAGCAGCAGCTTGACGCCCACACGCACCCACACGCTCTGCCAGTTGATGTAGGGGAACACCAGGCTGGACACGATGATGGACACGATGACCACCACGAACAGAAAGCTGGTGCCGCAGCGGGGATGGTGGCGGGGCTGGATACGGACGTTCTCCACGGTGAGGGGCAATCCCGCCTCGTAGCAGAAGATGGTCTTGTGCTCCGCGCCGTGGTAGCAGAACACCCGGTGTACGTCCTTCTGTTTGGAGCACAGGATCATGTAGCCCAGCAGCACCAGCACCTTGACCACGCCCTCGATGACGTTGTGTACGGCGGCGCTTTTGGCGTGGAACAGCCCGGCCAAAAACGTGGGCAGCAGCATGAACAGCACCAGCATCATGCCGATGCTCAATATCACGGAAAACGCCACCAGCAGGTTTTGCAGCTTCTCCGCCGGCACGTGCTTTTCCAGCCACTCCTCCACCCTGTCCGGCTTGGCGTTCTCGTCCTCCGGGAAATAGTCGGCGGAGAACATCAGCGCCTTCACGCCGGTGATCATCGAGCCGATAAACGTCACCGCGCCCCGGATAATGGGCACGCCCAAAATGG
>USNH01000144.1 GCA_900556015.1 uncultured Eubacteriales bacterium
CGGGGCGATGCACCCCAAGGGTACTTGCTTCGCTGCGTGGGCATCGCCCCCTACGGACGGTCTGTCGAGGTGCGTTCGTGTGACGTCTCTCCCTCCGGCGCTTCGCGCCACCACCCTCACAGAGGGAGGCAAGGATGTTCCGTCTCTGCCGTTTTTCAGAAATCCAACGGGGTGTGGGTGCAGATCTCGCGGATCTTGGCCTGGAGGCGCTTCAGGTCCTCGAAGGTCTCCGGCTTTTTACGGGGGTCACGGAGCAGCGCCGCCGGATGGTACAGCGCCATCATCAGGCAGCTGTCCTTTTCGGAGAACTGGCCGTGCTCCTGACTGATCTTGAAGTCGGGGCGGATGAGCTCCATGGCGCTGATACGGCCCAGGCAGACGATGATCTTGGGACGCATCAGGGCGCGCTGGCGCTGGAGGTAGCCCTGGCAGGCCTCCTTTTCCGTGTTCAGGGGGTCGCGGTTCTCCGGCGGGCGGCACTTGACGGAGTTGGTGATGTAGATGCGGCTGCGGTCCAGCCCGATCATGGCCAGCATATCGTCCAGCAGCTTGCCGCCCCGGCCCACGAAGGGCTCGCCCTGAAGGTCCTCGTTCGCGCCGGGGGCTTCGCCGATGATCATGACCTCCGCGTCCTCACGGCCCACGCCGAAGACCACGTTGGTGCGGGTATCCGCCAGGGTACAGGCGTGACAGCGGAGACATTCCTGGCGCAGGGCTTCCCATTCGCTCATAGTCGTTTCCTCTCTTTTCTCTTGCACTCTCTTACGGCAGCTTGGACAGCAGCCACGTTTCGATGTCGTTCGTGATCTGGTCGCGCTGGGGCTTCTCGTTGAGGATCTCGTGGCGCAGGCCGGGGTACAGCTTCAGCGTGCAGTCGCGGACACCGGCGGCCTTGAACGCCTCATGGCTTTGGATGACGCCCTTGCCGCAGCTGCCCACCGGGTCTTTGTCGCCGGCCACAAACAGCACCGGCGTGTCCGCGTCCATGCGGCGGAGGTTGCTTTGCCGCTGGTTGAAGCGGATGCCGTGGAGCATCTGACGGAACAGACCCACGGTGGCGTCCGCGCCGCACAGGGGGTCGGCGATATAGTCGTCCACGTTGCTCTCGTCGGCGGACAGCCAGTCCACCTTGGTGCGGTTGGGGGCGAAGAGCTTGTTGTACGCGCCGAAGGCCAGCTCCGTGACCACGTCGCTGGTGGCGTTTTCGCCCTTGAGGGCGATGACCGCGTCGGCCACCGCCAGGCCGCCGGTGATCATGGCGCGGGGCTGCCAGCCCGTGCCCATGATGATGGCCGCCTTCACCGTGCCGGGGTAGCGGATGAGGTACGTCCGGGTGAGGAACGAGCCCATGCTGTGGCCCATGATGCACAGGGGCGTGTCGGGGTATTTCTGGAGCAGGCGCTGGTGCAGCACGTAGATGTCGTCCACCACGGTGTTCCAGGTGTTGCCCTGGCCGAAGTAGACCGGCGTGCCGCCCTGGGGCAGGGACTTGCCGTGGCCCAGGTGGTCGTGGCCCGCCACCGCGATGCCCTGTTCGTTCAGCGCACGGGCGAAGGCATCGTAGCGGGCGATATGCTCCGCCACGCCGTGGCACAGCTGGAGCACGGCCCGCACCGGCGTGTCGGTGGGCTCCCACAGCATACCGTGGAGCTGCGTATGGCCGTCGCTGGACAGGAATTGGAACTCGGTCATATTCGTCATGGAAATCCCGCTCCTTTCATGTTATAATGCGGAGTAAGTCATTATTTGCCTGTAGTATACCACACAAATTCAAAAAAGAAAAGAGGCGGCGTTATGTCTGACCATATTTTGGCGCTGGATCAGGGGACGACCAGCTCGCGGGCCATCGTATTCGACCGGCAGGGGCATATCCTGTCCCTGGCGCAGTATCCGTTCAGCCAGCACTATCCCCAGGCGGGGTGGGTGGAGCACGACCCCATGGAGATATGGGACACGGAGCGGCGGGCCGCCGCAGAGGCTGCGGCACATCTGCCGGAGGGGAGCATCGCCGGCATCGGCGTGACGAACCAGCGGGAGACCACCATCGTGTGGGACAGGGCCACGGGAGAGCCGGTGTATAACGCCATCGTGTGGCAGTGCCGCCGGACGGCGGAGCTGTGCGAGGAGCTGAAGCATCAGGGGCTGGAGGAGCGCGTCCGCGCCTCCACCGGGCTGCTCATCGACGCCTATTTCTCCGGCAGCAAGATCCGCTGGATACTGGATCACGTGCCGGGGCTGCGGCAGCGGGCGGAGCGGGGAGAGATCCTGTTCGGCACGGTGGAGACGTGGCTGATATGGCAGCTCACCGGCGTGCACGTGACGGACTACTCCAACGCCAGCCGCACCATGCTGTTTGACATACACCGGCTGTGCTGGGACGAGGAGCTGTGCGGTATTCTAGGCGTACCCATGGCCATGCTGCCCCGGCCCGTGGGCAACAGCCAGGTATACGGCTTCGTGAAGCCGGGGATACCGGGGCTGGAGAAGCTGGCGGGCGTGCCGGTGTGCGGCGCGGCGGGAGATCAGCAGGCGGCGCTGTTCGGGCAGACGTGCTTTGCCCCCGGCGAGGCGAAAAACACCTACGGTACGGGGTGCTTCACGCTGATGAACGTGGGCGGCGCGCCGGTGCGAAGCCGGGCGGGGCTGGTGAGCTCCGTGGCGTGGCAGGTGAACGGCGAGACGGCCTACGCGCTGGAGGGCAGTGTTTTTAACGGCGGCAGCACCATACAGTGGCTGCGGGACGAGCTGAAGATCATCGCCTCCGCGCCGGAGATCAACGCGCTGGCCGCGTCCGTGCCGGACAGCGGCGGCGTGGTGGTGGTGCCGGCCTTTACGGGGTTGGGCGCGCCGTACTGGGATATGTACGCACGGGGCGCGATACTGGGCATCACACGGGGCACGAACCGGGGGCACATCGCACGGGCGGTGCTGGAGTGCATCGCCGCGCAGGTGACGGATCTGATGCTGGCCATGCGGCAGGACGCAGGCTGCGACATCACACTGCTGCGGGCCGACGGCGGAGCAAGCGTGTCGGACATCCTGTTGCAGATGCAGGCCGACCTGCTGCGTATCCCAGTGGACAGGCCGGAGATGGTGGAGACCACCGCCTTCGGCGCGGCGGCGCTGGCGGGGCTGTGCTGCGGCGTGTGGCGGGACACAGACGAGCTGCGCGCCCTGCGGCGGAGTGAGCAGGTGTTTTTGCCCAAGAGGCCGCAGGCGGACTGCGATGCGGAGTACCGACTGTGGAAGCGGGCGGTAGGCCGGGCCGCCGACTGGATAGAACATTAAGGGCGCATTATTTTTCGGTGAACAGTGTGTAAATTTCGGCAAACACCGCTTGCACATAGGAGAAAAACGCGCTATACTGTCCGCAACAGGAAAATTGGAAAGGAGTATTTTCAATGGGTATTTTGAATGATCTGAGCAAGAAGGCGCAGGAGTACGCCGGTATCGCCGTGGATAAGGCCAAGGATCTGGCCGAAGTGGCCGCCGACAAGGCGCAGAACCTGACCGACACCGCCAAGGTGAATATGGCCATCCTGTCTGAGCAGCGTGAGCTGGACAAGAACTATCGCGCCATCGGCGAGTGGTTCGTGTCCGAGTACGAGGGGGAGATCCCCGACGCGGTGAAGGACGTGGTGGCCGCCGTGAACGCCTCCAAGGAGCGCATCGCCGAGCTGGAGGCCAGCAAGCCCGCCAAGGATGCGCCTGTGGTGGACGAGGAGCAGGTGACGGTGAAGGTATGCCCCGTGTGCGGCGCAGCCAGCAACGACAAGTTCTGCCCCCACTGCGGCGCGCCCATGGGCGACTGAGACGAGGAAAGACGCAAAAAGAGACCGCCTCCCGGCGGTCTCTTTTTTGCGTTTGTGTGTTTGGTAGGCGGGGGTAGGGGAGGGCGACTCTGTCCGCCCGGTGGCTTTTCGCTCTTTTTTTGCCTCCGGCGGGTTACTTTTGTCAATAGCGACAAAAGTAACCAAAAGCGCCATTCAAGGGGGAAGGAAGTTTCGATCTTCCTTCCCCCTTGAAAATCCCCCA
>USNH01000145.1 GCA_900556015.1 uncultured Eubacteriales bacterium
GCGGGCGGTGCAGAACGAGGCGGCGGTGACGGCACTGTCGAAAAAATATGACGTGACCGGAGTACACATGTTCTGCCTGGGGGACGGCTGCACGGCGTATTGCAGCAACTACGCACCGCTGTATGACATCCCGGAGGAGTGCGCCACCGGGACGAGCAACGGGGCGCTGACGTATTATCTGTACCTGCGGGGGTTGGTGCAGCCGGAGGTGGAGAACGTCTTTTTGCAGGGTGAGCACATGAACCGACCCTCGGAGATCCGCAGCAGGCTGTATGAAAAGGACGGCGCGGTGAACGTCCGGGTGGGCGGCAGCGCCGTGATGAGTATGCAGTGCGAGGTGAAGATCTGAGTTTTTGAGGGCAAAAGGATGGGGACGGTGCGTTCTCCCCTCTTTTTTGTGCTCTGACAACCTGAGGTTGATGGACGGCGGGGACGGTGTCTGCTATCCTTGTGAGGAAAGGAGCTGTTGACATGGAGAACACACGCACGTATTCCGTGAAGGGTATTCTGACTGCACTGGGCAAGTCCCTGCTGTACCTGCTGTTCTTTTTGGCGGTGCAGCTTTTGGCGGGCATTCTCTATGCCGCCGTGGCATCCCTGTCCCCCGGCGGGGCGGATACAGAGAACATCTTGGCCGGTACGGAGACGGCGGTGCTGCTGTCCTACCTGCTGACCGCAGCAGCGGTACTGCTGTGGTTTCGGCTGCGGCACAGACCGCTGGGGGAAGCGGCAGGGCTTCGCCGCTGCTCCGGCTGGACGGCGGCCTTCTGCGCCTTCTGCGCTGTGGGTCTTTTCGTGGTGGTGCAGCTGGCGCTGACGCTGCTGCCGGCGACGTGGATGACCGGCTATAACGACCACATGGAGCGCCTGTTGTCCAACGGACTGATCCCGGCGCTGTCCATCGCCGTGGCCGCACCGCTGACGGAGGAGCTGATGTTCCGAGGGGTCATTCAGCCCCGACTGGAACGGGCCATGCCCGTGTGGGCGGCGGTGGTGGTGCAGGCCGTTCTGTTCGGCGTGACCCACGGGACGCCCATCCAGATGGTCTATGCGTTCCTGCTGGGCCTGGTGTTTGGCTTCCTCCGCAGCCGTACCGGCAGCATCCTTCCCGGCTTTGCCGCCCACGCCGCGTTCAACGCGATGAACGACCCGCTGGGGCTTTTCGGCGATGCTGCGGAGAGCGGGTATGCGCTGGCTGTCATGGCAGCGGTGTCCATCGCGGGCTGCGTGCTGTGCCGCCGTGGGCTGGCATCGCTGGCGGCTTCAGTTGAACAAGAGGCGCGGGGAACGGATTCCCACGCCAGTGTGAGCACTGGCTCGGAATGACGGGGAACGTAAACGGGCGGGGTAGAACCCCGCCCCTACGGACGGGCAACGAGGGTGCTTCCGTGAGATGGCGGCGGGGTGAGGTCACCCCGCCCTACGGGCGTTTGTCGGCAGCCCTTTCGGCACGCGAAAAGAGCAGCGCCGGCGGCGCTGCTCTTTTTCTTGTCGTATGGCTTACACGTACCGCTGGGTGGTGACATCGAACACGCCGCGGGTGGTGATACGCAGGCTGGGGATCACCGGCAGGGCCATGAAGCTCAGCGTCATGAACGGGTCGATGCCCTTGGACACGCCCAGCTTGTACGCCTGCTCCTTGGCGGCCTCCAGGTCACGGTTCACGTTGACCAGCGTGTCATCGGACATGATGCCGGCGATGTTCAGCCGCAGGTCGCCCAGCACCTGACCGTTCTCCACCACGGTGATGCCGCCATGCTCCTGCACGATGTGGTTGGCGGCGAAGGCCATGTCCTCCTCGTTCGTGCCCACCACGATGATATTGTGGCTGTCGTGGCTGATGCTGGTGGCCACCGCGCCCTTCTTCAGACCGTAGCCCTTGATATAGCCCAGGCCGATGTGGTGGGTGTTCTTATGCCGCTCGATGACGGCGATCTTGAGAATGTCGTAGTCCACGTCGATGCGGTCGGTGTAGCCGCCGTCGGTGGTGGTGATCTCGCCGTCCACCATGCCGATCACCGCGTGGGGGCGGCTGTCGGTGAAATCCTCGGCGGACAGGGAGGCCACGTGGAACGTATCGTGGGCGCGGCTGACCAGGTAGGGGTCGATCTCCGGCAGGGGGAAGTCGGCCACCACGCCGTTTTCCACCATGAGCACGCCCCGCTTGTAGACCTTCTCGATGTTGAAGTGCTGGAAATCGTCGATGATGACGAAGTCGGCCAGATAACCGGGGGCGATAGCGCCGCGGTTGTTCAGCAGGAAGTACCGGGCGGCGTTGTGGCAGGCGGCCTTGATGGCGGTGATGGGGTCAGCGCCCAGGGCGATGGCCTTTTTCACGATGTAGTCGATGTGGCCCTTTTCCAGCAGGTCGTTGGGGTGCTTATCGTCGGTGCAGAACATACACCGCTCCACGTACTTGTCGCACAGCAGGGGGACGAGGGCCTCCAGATTGCGGGCCGCCGTGCCCTCGCGGATCATGATGAACTGGCCGCGCTGGAGCTTGGCGATGGCGTCGTTCAGGTCGTGGCACTCGTGGTCGGAGTACACACCGGCGGCGATGTAGGCGTTCAGGTCGTTGCCCTTCAGGTCAGGGGCGTGACCGTCGATCTTCTTATGGTGGGCCTGGCTGGCCACGATCTTCTCCACCACCTGGGCGTCGCCGTTGATCGTGCCCACAAAGTTCATCATCTCGGCCAGGCCCTGTACCCGGGGATGGTCGTAGAAACTGTCGATGGCCCGGTAGTCCAGGTTCGCGCCGGACTCGTCCAGCGGCGTGGCCGGGACGCAGGAGGGCAGCATGAAGCGCACGTCCACCGGCAGATCCTCCGTGGCCTGGAGCATGTACTCGATGCCGTCCGTGCCCATGACGTTGGCGATCTCGTGGGGGTCGGTGATGACGGTGGTCGTGCCGTGGGGCAGCACCGCCTTGGCAAACTCCGTGGGGCTGACCAGGGAGCTCTCCAGGTGTATATGGGCATCCACGAAGCCGGGCAGCACGATCTTGCCGCCCACGTCTACCTCTACGTTGCCGCTGTATTCGCCCATGCCCACGATCAGACCCTCGGCCACGGCGATGTCGCCCTGGCACAGCTCGTTGGAGAACACGTTGACGTAGGTGGCGTTCTTCAGCACCAGGTCGGCCTTCTCCCGCCCGGCGGCCACAGCGATGACCCGCAGCTTCTTGTTCAGCTTGCGGTTGATCTTGCCCGCATAGCTCTCTTTCACAGCCATATTCATGCTCCTCCCTTTTGGCAGAAAATCATTAGCTTTGTTAATTTTACATATTACCACAGCTTATTGCAAAAATCCATCCCCCGGCGGTATAAAAAAAGCGTGACCGCACGGGTGCAGTCACGCTTTTCACTTATGTCTCACGGCTTATTTCACGCTGCCGTCGGCGTTGAACACCGGCAGGGGCGCAAGGAACTTGATGTCGGTGCGCTGGGCGGCAGCGCCCTCGGCCAGCACGGCGATGCGATCCACCACTGTGCCGCCGGCCATGGCCACCAGGGCCTCCATAGCGTGCAGAGAGCCGCCGGTGGAGATCACGTCGTCCATGAGCACGATGCGCTTGCCGCGGATCAGCTCCGCGTCGTCGCGGCCCAGGTACAGCCGCTGCGTGCCGGCGGTGGTGATGGAGCTATCCTCCACATGGATGGGGTCGGGCATATAGGCCTTCGGGCCTTTGCGGGCGATGAAGTACTTCTTCGCGCCGCTCTGGCGGGCCATTTCGTGGATCAGGGGGATGGACTTGGCCTCGGCGGTGAACAGATAGTCGTAGCTGCCCTCGTCCAAAAGACCCAGCATATCCCGGGCGCAGGCGACCGTCAGCTCCGCGTCACCGAAGCAGATAAACGCGCCGATGTAAAGCTCGTCAGTGATCTTGCAGATGGGCAGCTCGCGGTGCAGACCGGCGACGGTGAGGGGGTAAACAGGCATGATACAAATCTCCTTTTCGCGGCAGCCGTAGGCCGGAGGCCGCACATAAATAGCAGCGCCGCATGGGACGCCACACAAATATTATATAGAAAAA
>USNH01000146.1 GCA_900556015.1 uncultured Eubacteriales bacterium
ATAGATATGCACACGCCCTCGATAGACGGTGCGTAGGGCGCGATGAGGGCATCGCCCCCTACGGACGGGAACAAGGGGTGCGTTCGCAAAACGGCGGGCGGGGTAGAACCCCGCCCCTACGGACATCCGGCGAAGGCTGCTTTTGCGGGAACGGCAGCGTTACTTCCTGACCAGCTCCCGCAGGAGGCCCAGGGCGGTGAGTGCCGCGCCGCCCAGCAGCATGAAGTCTGCCAAATTCCACACCAGCGCCCGCTTTTTGACGCGGCGGTGGGGGAATTGCAGATAGTCGGTGACGCTGCCCCGGCGGAGGCGGTCATACTGGTTGCTGACACCGCCGGAGAGCACCAGGGAGATGCCCAGTTGGGCGGCAAAGGCACGTTTGGACAGCTGGGGCAGCAGGCACACCGCTGCCAGCAGCCACACGGCCCAGGGCATCCAGCGCACCAGCCGGGGGTGCTGCTGGCCCAGGCTCATGAAAAAGCCGTGGTTTTCCAAATGGGTCAGGCGGAGCAGCCGCCCCTCGTACCGCAGTTTGCCGGTGCGGGACAGGTGCTTCAGCACCCGGTCGGCGGTCAGCAGCGATACCGCAATGGCGATGGCGACATACATGGCCGTCACCTCCTGCCCCGGCGGATGGTGAAGCCGAACACCAGGCCGCACAGGCCGCCTGCGATGTGGGTGATCTGGGAGACGTTGTCCTGCTTGAAAAGGCCGTCCAGTATCTCGCCGCCCAGGTAGAAGATGACCACCAAGATCAGCGTGACGGGGATCTCACCCTTTCGCATGGCGGTGAAGGAGGACAGGACGATCATCATGAACACCACGCCGCTGGCGCCCAGGAGCATGGTGTGGGGGAAGAAGACGAAGTTCACCAGACCTGTCACCAGCGCCGTGACGGCGATGGTCCAGACCATCGTGCCGCTGCCGTACTTTTCCTCCAGCCCAGGGCCGACCAGCAGCAACAGCAGCATATTGCCCATGTAGTGCTCATAGCTGGAGTGGCCCAGCACGTGGCCGAAGAAGCGGACGTAGGTCAGCGGGTCGGCCAGGGAGGAGCGGTAGACGGAGAAGAACTGGGTGGTGGTCGCGCCGTTTGTCCACTTGCCCAGCAGCAGCGCGATGAGGCTCAGCAGGGCGAAGGACAGGATCACCGGCGCGTTGAAGCGAATGACGATCTTTTTCAAGACGAATACCTCTTTTCAAATGCGTTCAAATGGAGTATACTATATCTTCAGAAAAATGTAAACCGAGGGAGGCGCGAAACGTGAAAAAATGGGTCAAAGCGCTGTTGTGCGCGGTGCTGGCCGTGTTGCTGCTGGTAGGCGGCTACGTGGCCTATGTGTTCATTGACTACCACCGGCTGGGCGACATGGAGCTGACACCGATGCAGTCGCCGGACGCGGACGGGGCGGTGCAGACCGGGCAGCCGTACACCGTGATCTCCTACAACATCGGCTTCGGCGCATACGAGCCGGACTACGGCTTTTTCATGGACGGCGGCACGGAGTCCCGTGCGTGGAGCAAGGAGAGACTCACCGCCAACGTGCAGAGCATCGCATCGTTTCTGAAGGAACGGCAGGCGGATTTCTATCTCTTGCAGGAGGTGGACATCGGGTCTACCCGCACGTACCAGCTGGACGAGCGTGAGCCGCTGTACGCGGCGCTGTCCGACAAACGCAGCGTGTTCGCGCAGAACTACGATTCGCCTTATCTTATGTACCCGCTGAGCGCGCCCCACGGCGCGTCCCGGTCGGGGCTGCTGACGTTCTCCCGTGCGGCCATCACGGCGGCGGAGCGGGTGGAGCTGCCGGTGGAGGGCGGCTTCATGAAGCTGCTGGATCTGGACCGCTGCTATTCCGTCAGCCGCATCCCGGCGGAGGGCGGCAGGGAGCTGGTGCTGTATGACCTGCACCTGTCGGCCTACACCAGCGACGGCAGCATCGCCACGGAGCAGCTGGAGCTGCTGCTGGCGGATATGCAGGCGGAGTATGAGGCCGGGAACTGGTGCGTGGCCGGAGGGGACTTCAACAAGGATCTGCTGGGGGATTCCTCCGTGTACTTCGGCGAGGCGGACCAGGAATACTCCTGGGCGCAGCCCATCCCGGAGAGCGTGTTTGACGGCGTGGACATCACGCTGGTCGCGCCGCTGGACGAGGACGACCCTGTGCCGTCCTGCCGCAACGCCGATGGGCCGTATCATCAGGGACAGTATGTGCTGACGGTGGACGGCTTCCTGGTGTCCGCCAACGTGGAGGTGCAGGAGTCCCAGGTCATCGAGACGGGCTTTGCCTACTCCGACCACGAGCCGGTGGAGATGACGTTCGTGCTGAAATAAGGAAAAGAACCGCCTCCCGGCGGTTCTTTCTGCGCTTATTTCGCAAATACACCCAGCGCGGCGGACAGGTCGTCCGGGCCGGCATACAGGACGTTCCACACCGTGTGGCCGTCCAGCAGCAGGAGCTGCTGGTATTCGTCTGTGCCGTCCTCGGTGGGCCAGCGGCAGAGGTAGGCGGCGGGCCAGCCGGACACGGTGACAGAGTGGCCGTTGTGAGCCTCGGCCTGCTCCCGGACGTAGCCCTCCGCCAGCCAGGGGAAGGATATGTCCATCTGATCCATGTCGTACACATAGAGAGACTGACCGTCGTCCTGAAAGCGGAGCTGCCGCAGGCTGAGACTATCGTATACGAGGCCGCCGGAGCGGAAGGCGAAATCGTGTACCCTCAAGTAGTAAGGCCCGCTCTCCGGCAGCGGCGGCAGCTGGTCGGGGAACACCTGGGTGATGGTCGGGCCGGGGTAATCCGCCGGGTCGAAATACCGATCGGTGGAGGAGCTGTAGGAGCGGCTGGCGGCGAAGAGACAGCAGAGGGCGGCTGCCAGCGCCAGCAGGGAGAGGGCGGCCCATAGCTGCCGCCGCTTCACCCGCTTTTCCGTGTGGTATGTGCGGTGGAGCATCAGACGGCGGCGGGCGTTCCAGGCATCCAGAAAGCCGCGGATCAGCGCGGTCAGCCAGCAGACCAGCACCAAAAGCAGGGCGGGCAGGAGGAAGATGTAGCCGCCCAGCAGCATATCGTACAGGCCGGTGTAATGACTGCGGAGGACGGGCAGGACAAGGACGAAGTAGACGTATGGCACAAGGAGCAGGGCGGCTACCACGTTGACGGTCTGCTTTTTACGCAGCAGGCCGTCCAGCACGCTGTGGAGCGTGTCCTCGTCGGTGTTCAGGTCGGGGACGGATGGGTCGCCGCAGGTGTAGACATCCAGCTGCGGAGACAGCTCGCAGACGTACTCCCAGCCCATGTCGCGGAACGCGGCGACGCGGTCCTCGCGGTAGCCGGGGTCAGGCTTCACGTCGATGCGGCAGCGCAGGGGGCGGGGCGCGTCACGGTAGAATTGCAGCCATTTGCCGTGGGATTGACTGAGGAAGCAGCCCTTCCGGGCCTGCTCGTCCAGCCAGCTCTCCAGGGCGTCGATCTCGTAGGGCTCGTAGGGCATGAGCTTCAGCATGGCGTGTCCTCCTCTCTGTCCGCGTCGCGGACGCAGCGCCGCAGGCGGGCCAGCTCGCCATCGTACAGGCGCTGCCCGGCCTCGGTGATGGTGTAGGTGCGCTTGCGGCCTTCCACCGCTGTCTCGCGGATCATCTGCTCGTCGGTGAGCTTGCCCAGGATGGTGTAGAGCGTCCCCGGGCCGAGGGCCAGCCGCTTCTCCGTCCGGGCGGAGACCCACTGGGCGATGTCCGCGCCGCACAGCGGCTGATGCCGCAGGGCCATGAGGACGTAAAACATGGGCTCGGACAGGGTGTCCAGCGTTTTCCGCGGCATGGCGTCACCTCCTGTTATCGTTCTACGATATTTATAACATCGTTTTACGATATTGTCAAGTGAAATGTTCCTGCACTGTCATTGCGAAACCAGTCCGCAGACTGGTTGTGGCAATCCGTTTCCAAATCGCACAATTCTTGCGCTTTTCTGCGAATTTGCAACTAAAAGATTGCGGATTCCCACGTCGCTTCGCGC
>USNH01000147.1 GCA_900556015.1 uncultured Eubacteriales bacterium
AACACATGGGTCGTTTCGCGGCGGACACCGCTGTTTACATAGAGGCAATAGATCTCATTTCCGTCCGCGTCGTAGCGATAATCCTCCGTGTAGAGCAGCGCGCCGTTTGACCAGCGCTCCTCGCGGGTCTGATTTCCGGCTTCGTCGTAGCTTTTGAGGTAAACGGAGGTGACCTCGCCGTCATAGTCATACGCCTCGCGGGTGCAGTTGCCGCGATCGTCGTATTCATAGCTGATGCGCGTGACGCTGCCGCTGCCGTCGGCATGGCGGACGGTCGTGGTCTCCTCCGCGACGAGCTTTACCGTGGTCTCCACGTCAAGCGTGACGGTGCGCGCGGCGTCGTCATAGCCGATGGCATCGGCGAAGCCGAGCAGCTCGCCGAGCTCGCGGAGCCGGAAGAAGTTGCTGCCGCCGATGTTATAGACCGTGAGCCCCGCGGCGGCGTTGCCGTCGACTGTGATGCTCTGCGGGCTCGCGACCGCGGACGCGGATTGATCGCCGGAAAACTCCAGCTCGCCGCCGACGAAGGTGTAGTCCGCGCCGGTCGTGATGCTGACGGTCTGGCTTGCGCTGTCGTAGCCTACATCGAACTGTGCGGCTGTGCCGTCGAGCAGGGCGGCGAGGTCGCGCAGCTTGAAGAAATTGCTGCCGTCGATGTTGTATTTTTCAACATCGGAGCGGTCCGCGCCGTTGAAGCGGAGCTTCTGGCTGCTGAGCTGTGCCGTCTCCGCCCCGGCGAAGGCGGCGGTGGCGAGGCTCAGCGCCAGCGCGAGGGCGAGCAGAAGGGACAGAAAACGTTTTTTCATCCCCTGCCCTCCTTATTTGTTCGGTACAAGAATTTCCTTGCCGCCCATATACGGACGCAGCACTTCGGGGATGGTGACGCTGCCGTCCGCCTGAAGGTGGTTTTCGAGGAAGGCGATGAGCATGCGCGGCGGGGCGACGACGGTGTTGTTGAGCGTATGCGGCAGATACATCTTGCCGTCCGCGCCCTTGACGCGGATGCGGAGACGGCGCGCCTGCGCGTCGCCGAGGTTGGAGCAGGAGCAGACCTCAAAATACTTCTGCTGGCGCGGGCTCCACGCCTCGATGTCGCAGCTCTTGACCTTCAGATCGGCGAGGTCGCCGGAGCAGCACTCGAGCTGGCGCACGGGAATGTCCATGCTGCGGAACAGCTCCACGCTCCACTTCCACATCTGCTCGTACCACTTCATGCTGTCCTCGGGCTTGCAGACAACGATCATTTCCTGCTTTTCAAACTGGTGGATGCGGTACACGCCGCGCTCCTCAATGCCGTGGGAGCCCTTCTCCTTGCGGAAACAGGGGGAGTAGGAGGTCAGCGTCTGCGGCAGGCTCTCCTCGGGCAGGATCTCGCCGATGAAGCGGCCGACCATCGAGTGCTCGCTCGTGCCGATCAGATAGAGGTCCTCGCCCTCGATCTTGTACATCATGGCGTCCATGTCCGTCTGGCTCATGACGCCCTCGACCACGTTGCCGTGGATCATGAACGGCGGGATGCAGAACGTAAAGCCCTTGTCGATCATAAAGTCGCGCGCGTAGGCGAGCACGCCCTCGTGCAGCCGCGCGATGTCGCCGAGCAGGTAGTAGAAGCCCGCGCCGGACACGCGGCCCGCGGCGTCCATGTCCACGCCGTCAAAGCGCTCCATGATCTCCGTGTGGTAGGGGATAGGGAAGTCGGGCGTTTTCGGCTCGCCGAAGCGCTCCACCTCCACGTTGTGACTGTCGTCCGGGCCGATGGGCACGGAGGGGTCGATCATCTGGGGGATGACCAGCATGATGCGGTGCAGGTCGGCGGCCAGCTTCTCCTCTATCTGCTCCAGCTGGGCCAAACGGTCGGCGTTGGCCTTGACCTGGGCCTTGGCCTCCTCGGCCTCGGCCAGCTTGGACGGGTCTTTCTTGGCCTGACCCATGAGCATACCCACCTTTTTGGACAGCTGGTTGCGCAGGGCGCGGAGGTCGCTGGCCTCCTGCATGGCGGCGCGGCGCTGGGCGTCGATGGCCACGGCCTCGTCCACCAGGGGCAGCTTGGCGTTCTGGAACTTCTTGCGGATGTTCTCCTTGACGGCTTCGGTGTTCTCCCGAAGGAATTTCATATCAAGCATGGCGTCATACCTCGTTATCGTAATAAATGTTTCACGTGAAACAGCGGTTTATTTTTTCAGCTTTTCCAGTGCTTCCAGCAGGGCGTTCAGATCGTCCACGCCGTAATACTCCAGCTCTACCCGGCCCTTCTTTTTGCCGTTGACGATGCGGCAGGGACGGCCCAGCTTGCCGGACAGCTCCCGGGCGGCCTCCTCAACATAATTGACGGAAAGAGGGTCGGCGGCGGGCCGCTCTTTTTTCTCGGCAGTGAGCTTTTTGACCAGCAGCTCCGTCTGACGGACGGACAGGCCGTCCTTCACCACCGTCTCGGCGGCGGACTGCTGCATTTTGGCGCTCAGCGGCAGCAGCGCACGGGCGTGGCCGGCGGACAGCCGTCCGTCCTCCACCATGGCGCGGACAGGGGGTGTAAGCCCCAGCAATCGCAGGGCGTTGGCCACGGTGGGGCGGGACTTGCCCACCCGCTGGGCGGCCTCCTCCTGGGTCATGTTGTACTGCTCCGTCAGCACGCGGTAGCCCTCGGCCTCCTCGATGGGGTTCAGGTCCTCCCGCTGGAGGTTCTCGATCATGGCCAGCTCCATGGCCTTGCGGTCATCGGCCTCGATGACGATGGCGGGGACTTCCGTCAGCCCGGCCATGCGGGCGGCGCGCCAGCGCCGCTCACCGGCGATGATCTGATAGTAGCCGGACTGGAGCTTGCGGACGGTCAGGGGCTGGATGATGCCGTGCTGCCGGATGGATTCGGACAGGTCGGCCAGCGCATCGGGGTCGAAGGCCTTGCGGGGCTGGGTGGAGCAGCTCTCCACCTGACTGATGGGCAGCAGCAGGGAGGAGCGCTCATCGGCGGAGAGCACATTGTCGCCCAGCAGCGCGCCCAGGCCCTTGCCCAGGCCCTTCATCTGATTTGCCATAGGACGTTCTCCTTTCAGCGGTTCTTTTGCAGGAACTCCGCGGCCAGCGCCGTATAGGCATCCGCGCCGCGGCAGGTACGGTCATAGGCGGTGATGGGCTTGCCGTGGCTGGGCGCTTCGCTGAGACGGACGTTCCGGGGGATGACGGTGGCGTACACCTTGCCGCCGAAAAAGCGCTTCAGCTCCTGGGCCACCTGGATGTTCAGGTTGGTGCGCCCGTCGAACATGGTCAGCAGCACGCCCTCGATGTCCAGCCCGGGGTTCAGGCTGCGGCGCACCAGGCGGACGGTGCTCATCAGGTCGCTGACGCCCTCCAGGGCGTAATACTCGCCCTGCACCGGCACGAGCAGCGTGTTGGCGGCGCACAGGGCGTTCAGCGTCAGCAGCTCCAGGGACGGCGGGCAGTCGATGAAGATGAAGTCGTAGTTGTCCGCCACCTGCCGCAGCGCGGCCTTCAGCAGGAACTGACGGTCCGGCAGGCTGGCCAGCTCCACGCCCGCGCCCGCCAGCGCTTTGCTGCTGGGCAGCACGTCGCCATAGGGGGTGGTGACGATGAGCTGGGCGGTGTCCACGCCGTTGATGAGGGCGTCGTACACGCCGTTGCTGGTGGTCTTGTCCACGCCCATGCCGCTGGTGGCGTTGGCCTGAGGGTCAAAGTCGCACAGCAGCACCCGCTTGCCGGCGGCCTTGACGGCGGCGGCCAGGTTCACGCAGGTGGTGGTCTTGCCCACGCCGCCCTTTTGGTTTACGATCGCGATTATTTTTGCCACGGCAGTTCACCTTTCTGTCTCTTTCTACATTCCAGTAGTATATACCACGTGTGCGGCAGGTTTCAAGGTTTTTTCGCTGAGTTTAACAAAAAAGTAAGGAATGTTTCACGTGAAACACAGCTCCTCAGCTTGTCGATAAACATTCTCCATACGATAAGCAGTTCATCTACGCTGGGGAGCTCGAGGGGGCAGAGCCCGCCTCGA
>USNH01000148.1 GCA_900556015.1 uncultured Eubacteriales bacterium
TTTCCATCGCGGGCCACACCATGCGCGAGGGCAAGTGGGAAAAGAAGGCCTACGGCAAGGGCATCGAGCTGCAGGGCAAGACCCTGGGCATCGTGGGCTTCGGCCGCATCGGCCAGCACCTGGGCGTGATGGCCAAGGCCATCGGCATGAAGGTCATCGCCTTTGATATCTATCAGGTGCCCGTGATCTCCGAGCAGCTGGACATCCCCTATGTGGAGATGGATGAGCTGCTGGCCCAGTCCGACTTCATCTCCGTCCACGCTCCCGCTGTGGACGGCGGCGCGCTCATCAACGCCGAGCGCATTGCCAAGATGAAGGACGGCGTGGTGGTCATCAACACCTCCCGCGGCACCAACGTGGACGAGGATGCGCTGCTGGCCGCTCTGGAGTCCGGCAAGGTCCGCGCCGCCGGTCTGGACGTGTACGCCGACGAGCCCGCCACCAACAAGGCCCTGTACTCCCACCCCATGGTGTCCTGCACGCCCCACATCGGCGCTGCCACCAACGAGGCCCAGGAGCGCATCGGCCAGGAGATCGTGGAGATCATCAAGAACTTCTGAGCCAATACCTGATAAAGAAAAGCGCCCCCATGCATCGCATGGGGGCGCTTTTATCATTTATCATTTATCATTTACAGCTCCACCACAGTGGGCGTATGGCCCGTGTGCGGCAGGAGCTTCTCCAGCACGTCGGCGGTTTTCAGCTTCAGCGTGCTGGTACACAGGCAGGGGTGGCAGGATATGTACGGCGCTTCGTACACGTCCCGTTCCATCAGCAGCCGGACGCGGTGCTCCGTGTCGTTGGCCAGTCCCAAAATAGTGGCCGAGCCGGGAGTGCAGCGCAGCAACTCCCACAGCTTGTCCTCCGGGGCGAAGCTCAGCCGGGCGGAGTTGATCTGCGCGCTGAGCTCCTTGGTGTGGAACACCTTGTCCGGGGACATACACAGCAGATAGAACTGGGTCTGCTGCCGGTTGCACAGGAACAGGTTCTTGCACACGGACACTCCCAGCACGTTGCTCACCTGGGCGCACAGCTCCATGTTGAACGCCGCGTCGTGGCTGACCCGGTCATAGTCTATGTGCAGCGCTTCCAGCAGGTCGAAGGCCGCAGCCTCCTGCGCCGGCAGCTCCCCCTCCGGGCGGGTATTATGAAAAACAGGCGAAATGGTCATTTCGCGTTACCTCGCTTCAGCAGCATTTCACCGGCGCGGTAGATGTCCCCCGCGCCCACAGTGATGATCATGTCCCCCGGCTGTGCCAGCCGCTCCAGCGCGTCCGCCACCTGCTCCAGCGTGGGGCAGTAGACGGCGTGGGGTATCTGCTCCGCCAGATCCTTGGAGGAGATATGCAGGTCGTTCCGCTCCCGTGCGGCGTAGATCTCCGCCAGCACCAGCCGGTCCGGCTGACGCAGCACGGTGACAAAATCATCAAACAGCGCGGCGGTGCGGGTATAGGTGTGGGGCTGGAAGGCCATAATAAGCCGCTTGTGGGGCAGCGGGCGGACGGCGTTCAGCAGCGCCTGTACCTCATCGGGATGGTGCGCGTAGTCGTCATAGACCTCCGCGCCCCGGAACGTGCCCTTGTGCTCAAAGCGGCGGCCCGCGCCGGTAAAGGCGGACAAGCCCTCCTCCACGGCAGTGCCGGGGATACCCAGCACATAGGCGGCGGAGGCGGCGGCCAGCGCGTTGGACACGTTGTGCGCGCCGGGCACGCGGAGCGACACGTGGGCGTACCGCTGGCCGCGGATGACGATGTCAAAATCGCCGAACCCATCGAAGAACGACACGTTGTCGGCATAGCAGTCGGCGCTGTGATCCTTCACGCTGAACGTGAACACCGGGTGGGGCAGGCCCGCCACCGCGTCCCGTGCGCCCTCATCGTCCCCGTTGGCGATGACGTAGCCATTTTGGGGCACAAGGGCGGCGAAGTCGTGGAAGGAGTGCTCAATGTCGCTCAGATCCTTGAAGAAGTCCAAATGGTCGGCGTGGACGTTGAGGATCACCGCCACGGTGGGGAAGAAGTTCAAAAAGGAGTTGCAGTATTCGCAGCTCTCCAGTATGATGGTGTCGCCGTGTCCCACCCGGTAGCCGGCGTGGAGCAGGGGCAGCGTGCCGCCGATCATAACGGTGGGGTCCTTCTGCGCCGCCATGAAGATGTGGGTGGCCATGGACGTGGTGGTGGTCTTGCCGTGAGTGCCGGACACGCACAGGGCGTTGCGGTATCCCTTCATGATCGCGCCCCAGGCCTGCGCCCGCTCGTACACGGGGATGCCCCGTGCGATCGCCCCGGCGATCTCCGGGTTGCCGTCATGGATGGCGGCGGTGCGGATGACCGCGTCGCAGTTTTGAAGATTGTCGGCGGAGTGGCCGATGGCCACGGGGATGCCGTGGTCACGCAGGTGCTTTACAGTGTCGCTGTCGGTCATATCAGAGCCCTGCACGGCAACGCCCATGCCCTTGAGCACTTCGGCCAGCGCGCACATGGACACGCCGCCGATGCCCGCCAAATGGACGCGCTTGCCGGGCTGAAAATATGTGTGAATGTCGATAGTGGGATGGAACATGGTGTCCTCCTTCTTGACAGAAGCTGAAAATATACTAAACTATTATAGTACAGAGAAATAGGAAGTGCAACCATTTTCGAAAGGGGGAATAGACCCATGATGCCGCAGGAGGTGCGTTCGCTGCTGGCGCGGCTGGAATCGGCGGGCTGTCAGGGATGGGCCGTGGGCGGCTGCGTGCGGGATACCCTGCGCGGCGCTGTGCCGTCGGACTGGGACGTGACCACCGACGCCAGGCCGGAGCGGGTCATGGCGCTGTTCGGCGAGAGGGCCATCCCCACGGGCCTGAAGCACGGCACGGTAACGGTATGCGCCGGGGAGACGCACGTGGAGGTGACTACGTTCCGCCGCGACGGTACGTACAGCGACCACCGGCGGCCCGATGCGGTGCAGTTCTCTTCCTCGCTGGAGGAGGACCTGGCCCGGCGCGATCTGACGGTGAATGCCATGGCCATGAACCTGCGGGGATACATCTGCGACCCCTTCGGCGGGCAGGAGGATCTGTCGCGCCGGGTGCTGCGGTGCGTGGGCGACCCCCTGCGGCGGCTGGACGAGGACGCGCTGCGGATCATGCGGACGCTGCGGTTCGCGGCAGTGCTGGGTTTTACCATTGAGCCGGACACGTCGGCAGCGCTGCACCGCCGTGCCCCGCTGCTGGCGGACATCGCCGCGGAGCGCATCCTGGTGGAGATGAACAAGCTGCTGACGGGGGAGTACATGGCCTCCGTGCTGTTAGCATACCCGGATGTGCTGGGTGTATTCCTGCCGGAGCTGCTGCCCTGCGTGGGCTTCGACCAGCGGAACGTCCACCACTGCTATGACGTGTGGACGCACAGCGTGTACGCGGCATCGGCCATCGCCCCGGACGCGGTGCTGCGCTGGGCCATGCTGCTCCACGACATCGGCAAGCCGGACTGCTTCACCGTGGACGAGCACGGCACGGGCCATTTTTATGGTCACCCGGCCCGGTCGGCGGAGCTGGCGGAAGCAATATGCCGCCGCCTGCGTATGGATAAAAAAAGCGCCCAGCGCATCGTCACGCTGGTGCGCTGGCACGACCGGGACATCCCCCGGACGGAAAAAGCCGTGGCCCGTGCGGCGCGGCAGCTGGGGGAGGACACGCTGCGGCAGCTGCTGGCGGTGAAGCGGGCGGACAACCGGGCGCAGAGCCCGCTGTGCCGTGGCCGCGCAGCGGACATCGACAGGGCGGAGGCCATACTGGACGACCTGCTGGCCCGTCAGTCCTGCTTTTCCCTGCGGGAACTGGCGGTGCGGGGCAACGACCTGACGGCCCTGGGCCTGCGCGGCCCTGCCGTAGGCGAAGCGCTGCAAAAGCTGCTGGACGCAGTCATGGACGGCAGCGTGCCCAACGAAAGGCCCGCCCTGCTGGCGCTGGCCCAAAAGCTCATACAATGACCAGGGCGGCGGGG
>USNH01000149.1 GCA_900556015.1 uncultured Eubacteriales bacterium
CCTACAAGCCCAGCCGCCGCATCGCGGCCTTCCAGCAGAAGCTGGAGAGCCTGGGTGTGACGGCCACCGTCCGCAGAAGCCTCGGCGGCGACATCGATGCCTCCTGCGGCCAGCTCCGAAGGAAACAAATGCAGGAAACGGGCCAGCTGTAAAGCCCACCCGCTTGACATACTACAAAAGGAAGTGAACCAGCGTGAAGCTATGGGGTATCACCAACACGGGCCTCGTCCGCAGCGAGAACCAGGATGCCTACGCCGCCTTTGAATCCGGCGGCTGCACCGTCGCCGTGGTGTGCGACGGTATGGGCGGCACCCACGGCGGACGGGTGGCCAGCGCCATTGCCGTGTCCCGCTTTCAAAAGGAGATACAGGACAACCTGCGCGGCGACATGACCGCCGACCAGCTCCGCCACGTGATGCTGGCATCCATCGCCGCCGCCAACGACGCCATCCGTCAGGAGGCGGAGCGCAACGCCGACTACCGCCACATGGGCACGACGCTGGTCTGCGCCCTGACCCGCCCCGACCTGGCGCTCATCGCCAACATCGGAGACAGCCGCGCCTACCACATCACCTCCGAGGGCATCAGCCAGATCTCCCGCGATCACTCGGTGGTGGAGAACATGGTGGCCAAGGGCGACATCACGCCCCAGGAGGCCCGCCGTCATCCCAACCGCAATCTCATCACCCGGGCGCTTGGCCCGGACATCAGCGCCAAGGCGGACACCTTTGCCCTGCCGTGGCGCACAGAGGAGTACATCCTCCTCTGCACCGACGGACTGGTGAACACCGTGTCCGACCAGGAAATGCTGTTCGAGGTGCTGCATGACGGCGACGTGGACGGCTGCCTGGAGCATCTGCTGCAAATATCCCTCCAGCGTGGCGCGCCGGACAATGTGACCGCCGTGCTGCTGCTGAACGACCAAGAAAGGAGTTGACGACCGTGGATCAGTACATCGGAAAAATGCTGGACGACCGCTATGAGATCCTGGAGCTCATCGGCTCAGGCGGTATGGCCAACGTCTACAAGGCTCGCTGTCACCGGCTGAACCGTCTGGTCGCCATTAAAATACTCAAGAGCGACCTGGCGGAGAATGCCGATTTCCGCCGCCGCTTCCATGACGAGTCCCAGGCCGTGGCCCAGCTCAGCCACGCCAACATTGTCTCCGTCTACGATGTGTCCACCAACTCGGACACCGAGTATATCGTCATGGAGCTCATCGACGGCATCACCCTCAAGCAGTATATGGAGCGCCGCGGACGCATGGACTGGCGCGAGTCCCTGCACTTCATCACCCAGATCATGCGCGGCCTCAGCCACGCCCACAGCCGCGGCATCATCCACCGCGACATCAAGCCGCAGAACATCATGGTTCTGCGTGACGGCAGCGTCAAGGTGGCCGATTTCGGCATCGCCTGCCTTGCCAACGCCGGTCAGACCCTGACCCAGGAGGCACTGGGCTCTGTCCACTATATCTCCCCCGAGCAGGCCCGGGGCGACCGCATCGACGCCCGCTCCGACATCTATTCCGCCGGCGTGGTGCTCTACGAGATGCTCACAGGCCGCCTGCCCTTCGAGGGCGACAGCGCCGTCTCCGTGGCCATCCAGCACCTCAGCTCCGTACCCCTGGCCCCCCGCGACATCGACCCCAGCATCCCCGAGCCGCTGGAGCTGATCTGCATGAAGGCCATGAACAGCGACCCCAACAAGCGTTACCCCACCGCGGACGCCATGCTGGCCGACCTGGAGAAATTCCGCAAAGACCCCTCCGTGGATATGGACTATATCCGCCGCGAGCTGGCCACCCCCTCCGCCGACAGCGAGCCCACCATGCCCCTGCCCACGGCCCAGGTGGCCTCCGCCGTGAAAAAGCGCACCGCCGAGGTGCGGCGCGACGACTACCGTGACGAGCCGCCCCAGCGCGACAAGAAGTCCCTGGCCATCATCGTAGGCATCTTCGCCGCGGCGCTGGTGCTGGTGGTGCTGCTGTTCAAGCTGATCCTGGGCGACTTCGGCCCTGCCAGCAGCAACAAGAGCTATCCCGTCCCCGATGTGCGGGGCAAAACGGTGGAAGAGGCCCAGCTCATGGACGAGGTAAAGGACATCTTCTACATCGAGGTGGTGGGCACGCGGGTGTCCGACCAGTACGAGCCCGGACAGATCGTGGAGCAGGACCCCACCGCCGGCAAGACCCGCAAGAGCAACCTGGTCATCCAGGTCTACGTGGCGGAAGAGCCGGAGAAGGAGTATATGAAGGACGTGGTGGGCATGGAGTACCGCCAGGCCAAGCTGCTGCTGGGTGACATGGGCCTGGGCCTTGTGTTCAAGCCGGTGTATGAGAACTCCGACAAGTATCCCACCGATGTGGTGGTGTCCACCGAGCCGGCGTCCGACGAGGCACTGACCAAGGGTCAGACCGTGGTGCTGCACATCAGCACCGGCCCGGAGACCGTCACCGTCCCCACCTTTACCGGCATGGCCATCGCCAACGCCATCCACGATGCCCAGGATCTGGGCCTGACCGTGGGTGAGGTGCTCTACGACCCGTTCAACCCCGAAGCACCCGGCACGGTGGTGCAGCAGGACATCGCGCCGCAGACCGATGTTCCCGGCGGCACGCGGATCACCTTCACCGTCAGCGGCAGCGAGAACGAGATCTCCGCCGTGCACACCAAGGTGGTGGAGTTCATCATGCCCACCGACATGGAGGGCATGATCAAGGTGGAGTTTGAGCAGGACGGCGCTGTGGTGGACAGCCAGTATCTCAGTGCCTCCATGGGCACGATCAGCTACACCTTCTCCGGCGTGGCCGGATCGGACTCCACCGTTTGCGCCTACTTCACCAGCGTGGAGGACGACACCACCGTGGTTTCCCCCGCCCAGGAGATACACTTTTGAGCCGGGGTCGCATTGAAAAAGCCCTCAGCGGCTTCTACTACGTGAACACCGGCGGCGAGACGCTCCAGTGCCGCGCCCGCGGCAAATTCCGCCGCGAGGGCCTCAGTCCCCTGGTGGGTGACTGGGTGCAGGTACGTGAGCTGGGAAACGGCGAGGGCTTTGTGGAGGCGGTGGAGGCGCGCCGCAACCAGTTTGCCCGCCCCGCCGCCGCCAACATCGACCAGCTGGTGATTTTGGCCTCGGCAGCCATCCCCGTCACCGAGCCGTACCTCATCGACCGCATCGCCTCCATCGCCGCCCTGAAGGGCTGCCAGGTGCTGCTGTGCCTGAATAAGTGCGACCTGGACAGCGCCGACGAGCTGTACGACATTTACAGCCGCTCCGCCATCCCCGTTCTCCGCGTCAGCGCCGTCACCGGGCAGGGGCTGGACGCGCTCCGCGAGGCCATCCGCGGCAAGCTCAGTGCCTTCACCGGCAACTCCGGCGTGGGCAAGTCCAGCGTGCTCAACGCGCTGCTGCCCTCTCTTGCCCTGCCGGTGGGGGAGGTGAGCAAGGCGCTGGGCCGTGGCCGCCATACCACCCGCCACGTGGAGCTGTTCTCCCTGGGCGAGGACACCTATATCATCGACACCCCCGGCTTCTCCTCCTTCGACACGGCGGAGATGGACCTGGCGCTGAAGCAGCACCTGCCGGACACGTTCCCAGAATTTGCACCCTACGTGGGCGACTGCCGCTTCACCGGCTGCACCCACACCAAGGAGAAGGGCTGCCGCGTGCTCCAGGCCGTGAAGGACGGCCTCATCCCCGCCAGCCGCCACCGCAGCTACGTCCGCCTGTATGACGAGCTGAAGGACGTGAAGGAATGGCAGCAGAAAAAATAGAGCGAAATAGCGGAAGACGCGCCCACCCCGGGCGCGTCTTCCAGTTTTATAGAACCCCCTCGATAGACCCTCCGTATGCCGCGGCCTTTGGCCGTGACGGAGGGATTGTATGTGGCGGCTGCTTATGTTGTCATTCCGAGCCAGTGCTCACACTGGCGTGGGAATCCGTACCCCGCGCCCGCAGGCGCGGAATCCCCCAAAGCC
>USNH01000150.1 GCA_900556015.1 uncultured Eubacteriales bacterium
CGATATATTGGAAAGGAGGCTGTTGGTATGCTTTCGGGACTGAGCACGTACCTGCCGGAGAGCGCACTGACGCTGTTCGACAATCTGGAGTTTTTCGTCCGGCTGCTGCTGTCCGCCGGACTGGGCGCACTGGTGGGATTGGAGCGCAGCAAGCGGCAGAAGGAGGCGGGCGTGCGGACGCACTGCATCATCGCCTGCACCGCCGCGCTGTTCATGATCCTGTCCAAGTACGCCTTTGTGGACATCGTGGACATCACCGGCACGCGGGGGGCTGATCCGGCCCGCATCGCAGCCCAGGTGGTCAGCGGCATTTCGTTCCTGGGCGCGGGCGTTATCTTCAAGAACGGGAACTCCATCCGGGGGCTGACCACCGCCGCCGGTATGTGGGGCACTGCGGCGGTAGGTATGGCCATCGGCGCGGGGATGTACTGGGTGGGCCTGATCGAGGCGGCTATTCTGGTGGCGATCCAGGTCATCCTGCACCGCTTCCCCGTGGGGGCGGACGCCCTGACCACCCAGGAGATCCTGGTGGAGATGGCGGACACCCGGGAGATGCAGGAGCGGTTCGATGCGCTGCTGAAGAAGCACCGGGGACAGGTGACGGAGAGCAGCCTGACCAGGGAGGAGGGGTATCTCCGCATGGAGATCACCGCCAAGCTGGAGCCGCCCATCAGCCATGACGAGGCGCTGGAGTTTATGAAGGAAAATGACGGCGTGCGCCGCATTTCCGTGTGACAGGGAGGTATACCGATGAAACGCTCCGAGATCAACCGGGCACTGCGGGAGATGGAGGCCATGCTGGCGGAGTACCGCTTCGCGCTGCCGCCGTTCTGCTATTATACGCCGGAGGAGTGGCAGACCAAGGGCCACGACCACGACGAGATACGGGACAATATGCTGGGCTGGGACATTACGGACTACGGCCTGGGGGATTTTGAGAAGGTGGGGTTCTCCCTCATCACCCTGCGGAACGGCAATCTGGCCAAGGGGGATGTGTACCCCAAGACGTATGCCGAGAAGCTGCTGTTTCTCAAGGAGGGACAGTACTCCCCCAACCACTTCCACTGGCACAAGATGGAGGACATCATCAACCGGGGCGGCGGCACGCTGCTGATCCGGGTGTATAACTCGCTGCCGGACGAGAGCATCGACAGGGAGAGCGACGTGACGGTACACACGGACGGCGTGACTCGCGTTGTGCCCGCCGGGACGCAGCTAAGGCTGACGCCGGGGATGAGCATCTCCATCCAGCCGGGGCTGTATCACGACTTTGAGGTAGAGCCGGGCAGCGGGAACGTGCTCATCGGCGAGGTGAGCCAGTGCAACGACGACAACACCGACAACCGCTTTGAGCCGCCGGTGGGCCGTTTTCCGGCCATTGAGGAGGACGAGAAGCCCTATCGGCTGCTGTGCAACGAGTATCCGGCGGCGGAGTGAGGAGGCTGGAGGAATGGTACATGAAAGCGGCATGGCCGATGGCCATGCCGCTTATGCTATATTGCTTTTCCGCTTTTACCCCGCCAGTGATTGCAGGATGCACTGCACGTCCAGTATGTCGATAGTCTGATCTCCGTTGGCGTTCGCCCGCAGCCACATGGGCTGGGTGAGGTCGTTGAATCGATACATACCCATATACATATCGTACACCAGCTGCGCGTCGTTCACGTCCAGCAGGCCGCTGTCGTTGGCATCGCCGTTTATAGTCAGGCTGTCGGCCTGCCCTACCGCGGTGCTGATGGCCCTGCGGGCCTGCTCCGTTGTGGGCTCAGCGTCCACCACGTACATATACGCGCCGCGTGCGGGGACGTACAGCATGGGTGCGCCGTCATAGGTCAGCATTTTCCCCACCGGCACGGTGAGGGACGCCTCCACCAGCCACACCCGGCCCGACAGGTACTCCGACACCCGCACGTCCGCTGTCAGCCGCGTGTTCTTGGTCACGGACACTGTCAGGATCGCGCCGCTGACCAGGTTTGCCGGGATGGTGTACTGAACGCCCGTGCCTTGCAGCGTCTGGCCCTCCACCAGCACCACGTAATTGCAGCTTTCGTCCGCGTTCAGGCTAAAGGTGAAGGCGCTGCCGCTGCGGCAGGTCTGCTCCGTCCCGCCGTCCACGTCCACGTCCGCCGCGCCGCTGCCCACAAAGAGAACCAGCGTCGTGCCATCCGCTGTCACCTTGGCCACGGTGATGGTCACTGGGCCGGTCACGTCCTCGCCGGTGATGGTGTAGGTATTTCCGACGTTTGTCAAGGAAACGCGCCGACCGTCCACCACGGCGGACACCGCGTACTGCATCAGCTCGGTTTGGTTCACCGTGAATTGAAAGTCCTGCCCGTAGGTGGCCGTTGCAGCTGCCTGTACGTCACCGCTGCCGCTGCCCGCCACCGTAACGGAATAGATCTTGGGCGTGCGCTTCACGTTGCTGATTTTCAGCGGGCCGGTGACGTTTTGGACGGTGTAGCTGCCGCCGTTGTTATCGATTACTGTGGCTGGGTCGTCGCCAACCGTGGCGGTGAAGGTGTAGTTATAGTGCGGGTCGGTTTGAAAGGTGTAATTGCCACCAGCGGCCACCGCCGCGTCGCCGTACAGGCCCATGTTGGCCGGCAGCTCCGCCAAATAGCATCCGTTGGTCACGGTGGCTACGGACGCTTCCTCGTCCAGCTTCGCAGGTTTGGCATCAAATTGGGACTGGGAGCGGTCGCTGACCCGCGCTTCCAAGAGTTGGACCTTTGTAACGCAATTTGTATTTACCTTGAAGCACAGCAACACCGCGCATCTGTCTGTTGAGATACTGTCGCCGCAGCCAGCCACGGTGATCACGCCGTTTTTCGCACTGACTTGCAGTTCGCGCTTGTCCTCCAACGGCTCGCTGCCGACAGCTTCGGTAAACTCCAGCGCGTTGGTGTCATAGGCCAGCGTCAGCCAAAAGGCGTTGTAGCTTTTCGCCGTTTCCGAGCCGACAAATACGGCGACTGAGACCTTCCCATTCTTGCATTTGCCGCTGCTTATGGAAGCCGTGTACGGGCCGGTGCTGTCGCCGGCGGCCACCGCCGTCATCAGCGCGAGAAGGAGCACCGATGACAACAATATGGCCAGCAAACGTTTCATATTGCCCCGCCTCCTGTCGAAAAATGTCACTTTCACGGTAAATTTTAGCACCTTATAGTGGCACGCGCAACGCAATTTGGGCCGTCAATACGGCAGAAATTTGCGGTCGGTTCTTGGGCAGTATGCACAAAAAACAGGAAATGCGTGGTTTGGGACCAGGAGACCGTGCGTTCGAGCCGCACTACTCGGACCAAAATCCCTCTGAAATCGATGATTTCAGAGGGATTTTGCTTGCCGGTCACATCATCCCCAGCTTCTCCAGCCGGGATTGGATCGCGCCAGAGGTGCGCCCGAAGTGGGCGCAGAGCGCCTGCCGCTTCATGCCGCCATCGAATAGGCGGCATAACTCGTTATCCAATTCCTTCGTCCACGGCTTTCCGGCGTTCTCCGGCAGAGAATTTTCCCGTCTGTGGGACAGCGCCTCCACGGCGCAGTTCAGCGCACGGACGATCTCGCCCTTGTTGCAGACGTGGTCATCCGGCAGCACCTCGCCGGTCAGGGGGTCGATGCCGTCTGCCAGCACCTCCAGCAGCTCTTTTGCCCGTTGTATATCCACGATAGCCCCTCCCGTCTCAAGCCATTTAGCCTTATATATAATATTATGATACCACATTCGGCAGGGCGTGGCAAGAAAATGGCACATTCAGACGCGAAAAGAGCGCCGGTCGGCTTCCGGCGCTCTTTTCGTTGTGAATGAGGTGATACAGCACACTCCAGCCTCGTGCCGACAGCCGCACGACCGTGCGGCTGCCTGACGATTTGAGGATAGAAAGGAAAAGCAATTCATGTATACGAACTACTGATGTTAAAGTACACGCTTTTGCCCCGATTGTAAAGCGACAATGCTGCATACTTCCATGAGACA
>USNH01000151.1 GCA_900556015.1 uncultured Eubacteriales bacterium
GGACATGGTGCGGACCTGGTCCTCGTCTGCCTTGGTGGGCTCGTCCACCGCCGGCTTGGTCTCCTCAGGCCGGGGAGGGGTCTCCTCCTGGGGCTGGGGAACGGGGACGGTGTGGGCCGGCTCTTTCACCGGGTGGGGTTCTGTCTCCTCGCGGGGGACGAGACGGGGCACGCTGCCGGTGGAGTAGGGCAGGATGGGCTGCACATCCTCCGGCGGCTGGCGGTCATCATCGTCATAATCGTCGTCTCTGCCGCCGCTGCCGCGTCCGATGAGGAAGCCCAGCAGGAACAGAATGACGACCAGCAGCACCGCCGCGGCGATGGCCACGTACAGCGTTTTGACCTCACCCACCAGAGGCAGCTCCAGCACGCCGGGGATCTCCAGCGGCGGCACGGAGGGGATGGTGGCGGGGTCGATGACCTCCACGGTGGGGATGATGCCGGTATAGGCGGGCATACGCAGGACGTGGATGGTGTAGACCTGGGTGGACTTGCCGTCCTCCGCCACGCCGGTGACGGTGACGAGGGTCTCCGCCTCGGCAGCGGAGAGCTGCACCGTGCCGATGCCGTTGACGCCCTTGGCCTTCTCATCCGCCGCCTGGGCGGCCAGGGTGATGGAGGTGGTCTCGTAGGGGACGTAGGCGATGTAATCCGTCACCGCGGCGGAAAACCGGGGGGACAGGGATGCGCCCTCGATGGTCAGAGCGGACAGCTTGCCGTTGGTGGAGGGCTTGTAGTTGGGGTCTTGCTCACGGGTGACTTCGATGGTATACGTCCGGGTCTCGCCGTTGGCCGCCGTGACCTTGATGGTCACGGTGTTCGCGCCCACCGCCAGCTCATCGTTGCCGCTGACGGAGACGGAAGCGCCGCTGTCGGACTTCTTATAGTTCAGATCCAGCTTGGTGACGGCGAAGGGGACGGTGCAGGAATAATAGGTGGTCTTGGAGGTGAAGGAGGGGGACAGGGTGGCGTTGCCGCAGCTCAGGGAGCTGAGCGCGCAGTCGCCGCTGGGGGCTGCGCCCACCTTGCCGCTCCAGGAGGCCGTGCCCAGATCGGTGTCGCTGTTGCCGTCGGACACGGTGACGCTGGTGAAGGAGGCGCTGAGCTCATCGCCCTCCTTGGCGCTGCCGGAGACCTTCAGCTTGATGACGATGACACCGCCGCTGGCGCTGGACGTGCCGTAAGCGCTGAACTTGTTGTTGTTCACCAGGATGCTCCAGCCGCTGACGGAGCAGTTATAGTTGGTGAAGGACAGGTTGCTGCTGTAGCTCAGGTCGGCGGTCAGTCCGTAGATGCTGTTGGGGACGGACAGCGTCAGGGTGACGGTGTTGCCCGCCTGGATGCTGCTGCTGCCGGACAGGGACGCGCCCGCCGCCTGAACAGGCTGGGGAATGAGCAGCAGCACCAGCAGCAGCGCCAGCATGGTGCAGGACGCGCCGCGCAGGAATTTTTTGATCATGCTTGACCTCCCGTCAGTTGATGGTGCGCTGGCCCACGGTGATCTGAGCCGCCTGCACCACGTCGGTGATGGTTACCTTGCCGTCGCCGTTGATGTCGGCTGCCGCGGCGTAAGCGCCGGACAGACGGTTCGCGCCGGTGACGCTGGATTGCAGCTTCACCACGTCGGTGATGGTGATCTTGCCGTCGCCGCTGACATCGCCGGTGACGACGATGGTCACGCTGGCCGCGCCGTTGGCGGCGGTCATGCCCGTGCCCACGATGCCGCTGGTGACCTGCGTGCCGCCGCTATACACGGTATAGCCGCCGGCGATGAGGATATCCACGGAGGTACGGGGGGCGATGCCGGTGAGGTAGCTGCCGGAGGGCTCGGGCACGCTGCCGCCGCTTCCGCCGCCGCCTGTGCCGCCGCCACCGCCACCGCCGCTGTTGGCGGTCTTGGTGAACACGGCGTTATAGGTGATGTCGCTGCTGCCCATGAAGGTAGCACCGGGGGCAAAGTACGCGCCGCCGGCATCCTGCCAGCCTGCGAAGCTGTAAATGTAGCTGCTGTCGGCGGGCTTGATGGGGGTGGCCGGAGCGGTGATGAGGCTGCCCTCGGCCAGCTTGCCGGTGGAGAGGGTCGCGCCGTCCACCAGGAAGGTGACGGTGTGCAGGTCGCCGTACTGGGCGGTGACGGTGTGGTTCTCCGCCGCCACGATGGAGTTGGCGGTGATCTCCGTGCCGTCGGACAAGAACCAGCCCTTGAAGCCCTCGGCGGTGACGGCGGGCAGCTCGCCGTACGTCTCGCCCAGCTTGTACGTCCGGGTGACGGTCTCGCTGCCGTTGACGAAGGTGACGGTGTAGGTGTCGTTGCGGCCACCGGTGCTGGTGGTATCCGGCGCACCCACCGTCAGGGGGGAGGAGACCAGAGTCACGGTCTCGCCCGCGCCGTTGGTGGCCTTGATGGTCAGGGTGTATGTACCCTGGGAGAGCTTGCTGAAGGCAGCGGCCTCATCCAGCGCCCACAGGTCGAACCAGGTATTGCTGCACCCGGCGGAAACAGTGAAGGCGTTGCTCACCGACACCACCACGCTCTTAACACCGCTGGGGTGGGAGATGATGCCGCGCAGGGGGAAGGAGGAGTTGCCCTGGGTCAGGTTGTGGGTCACAGTGCCGCCCAGGCCGTCACTGTCGGCGCAGCCGGGGTAGAACAGGCCCACGGTGGTCCAGCCCCCCGCGCCGGAGACAGGCGATAAGTACCAGGTGGTGATCACGGCGGTGTCCGCCGCCACGGTGTAGGTGCTGCCGGTGGCGGGGTCGTTGGACAACAGCTTGCCGCTGGCGCAGTTTTTCAGCTTGCCGCCGTTCTCGACGGTCCAGAACTGGCTCTTGCTGGCGGTGGGAGCGGTCAGCTTGACCGTGCCGTTCTCATCGGTGAGGCGCGTGCCGTCAGAGGCGGTGAGGGTGTATTGGCCGTTTTGATAGAAGGTCAGGGTCAGCACCGTGCCGCCGGCCTTCTCGACAGAGGCGGCGGAGTTCGCCGTGACCTGCATAGCGCGGTTCTGATCGCCGTTGTCCAGCAGCAGGTATTTGCCCTCGGCCACGGGGGCGTTGGTGTTGCTGTAGCGCATGACCAGCGCGTCCGCCGGCTCGTTGACGTGGAGGCGGCTGTAGACGGCGGTCTGCACGCCGCCGGAGTTGGCGTTGAAGTAGGCCATGGAGCTGTTCTTGATGCCGTACTTGGAGGCCGTCAGGTTCTGCATATCGGCGTATTTGGGCTCGAGCTTGCTGCACTCGGCGTAGATGGCCTGGATCAGCTCGGCCTCGCTCTGCATTTTGAAGCCGCCCAGCCGGTTGGTGAAGGCGCGGTAGATGACGCCGGTAGCGCCGCTCATGCCATCGGAGCTGTTCGCGCCGGAGATGACGCCCGTGCCGTGGTGGACGCTGCGGCTCCAGAACACGTTCTTCAGGGCGATGGAGTAGTCGTCGATGTTAAAGCCGGGGAACAGGGTGGAGATGTTGTTGACCAGGACGGTGTAGCAGTTGGCCTTCCAGAAGTCGGTCTGGGCCTGGGCGAACTCGGCGCGGTTGTTGGCCGCCACCGTCTGCCAGGTGTTGCGGAAGTTGCTGCCGAAGCCGGGGTAGTATTCGCCCTTGCTGTTGAGAGCGTAGGCGTTATACAGGATGTCGCCCATGGCGCGGTAGGTCGTGCCGTCGGGCTGGGCCCGCAGCCAGTCCATGAAGTTGGACACGGTCTTTTCCACGAACATATAGATGCCGTAGGACGTGCCGCCGCTGTCACCCTTGACGGTGGAGATGTAGCCGGGGTCGGCGCTGTTGCCCGTCTCGTAGTACTGGCTCAGTGCGCCCAGCTCCGTTGTCACCCAGTTTTTGCCGGCGGCCACCAGCGCCGTGGTCAGGAGACTTGCCAGCAGCAGTCCCGCCAGTATCAGTGCCGTTCCGCGTTTCATCCGTTTCATGTATCCACACCCTGCCTTATCGTGTTTTTCGTATGGCGG
>USNH01000152.1 GCA_900556015.1 uncultured Eubacteriales bacterium
TCCGTGCCCACGGCGTCCTTTTCGCAGGGCTCGATGGTGTAGCCGTCCACGCCGTCGGACTGCCAGCGGTAGGCCTGGTCAGAGCCGTATTTTTTGGTGACGACGGTGATCTGATCGGCCACCATGAAAGCGGAGTAGAAGCCCACGCCGAACTGGCCGATGATGTCGGTTTCGGCGCTCTCCGCCCCCTCCAGCTCCTTGCGGAACTGGAGGCTGCCGGAGGAGGCGATGACGCCCAGGTTGTTCTCCAGGTCCGCCTCATCCATGCCGATGCCGTTGTCGCTGACGGTGAGCAGGCGGCGCTCCTTGTCGATGGACAGCCTGATCTCGAACTGGTCGCGGGTGAGGCCCACCTTGTCATCGGTCAGGCTGAGATAGCACAGCTTGTCGATGGCATCGGAGGCGTTGGAGATGATCTCGCGGAGGAAGATCTCCTTGTGGGTGTAGATGGAGTTGATCATCAGGTCCAGCAATCGCTTGGACTCCGCCTTGAAGGCTTTCTTTCTCATAGTTTTGCAACACTCCTTTGTTTTAAGGGAGATGCGCGTGGCGCATCTCCCTGTGGTATACGGTTTCAGGCTGTCAGGCGGCCTTTTTGCGGGTCAGCAGCCAGCCCAGGCAGGACAGGGCCGCCAGCGCGGCGGAGGCGATCATGGCGATCTTGAAGATGGGAGACAGAACGCCTTGCAGCTTGGTCATGGGGCGCTTCAGCGCCTTGCCCGCGGCGGTGAGGGCGCTGCCGGCGGCCCGGAGCGCCAGGGAGGTCAGCTTTTTAGCCAGCTTGACGGCGGCGTACAGCGTTTTCTTCGCCGCGCCGGAGGCGATGTGCAGGAACTTTTTCATGGTCTTCCTCCTTTATTTCGTCTGTTCGTACCAGGTGATGATGGGGGCGAGGTTCTCGGCACTGACGGCGCTTGCGCCGGTGGTGGCCATGTCGTAGGTGAGCTGCTGGGCGGCGCTGAGGTGATCCTTGCCCTCCAGCGTTTTGCGTATCTGCTTGCACTTGAGGGTCATGATCCACTTGTACGGGCCGCGGAGCTTGCGGATGTCGAAGCCGCCCTGAAGGGTGAACACGGGAACATCGGCGGGCAGGGACAGCGCCGCGTGGAGCTTGTCGGCGTTGGCCTGGCTGGCAGGGCCCATGCCCACAGCGCAGGCGGCGCGGATGGTGTACTGCTTTTTGGCCTTTTCGTAGCCCTGGAGCTTGCCGGCCATGAGCCAGCCCAGGTAGATGACCTCACGGCCCGGATGGGGATCAGCGCCCCAGGCGGTGTCGGTGACGGGCAGGCCGGTGGCCGCGCCCAGCAGGCGGGCGTATTGGGCGGTGTAGCCGGAGTTGGAGGTGTAGACGATGCCGGTGATCATAGTGTGCTCCTCCCTGTATTTTCTGTGAATAGTATAGCCCGAAAAGCGCGGGATGTCAACGCGCCGGAGCGCTTTTCAGGCGGTTTCGGTCTATCGCATAAAACGGTCGATGGCGTCGTTGAGGGCCTCGATGGCCCGGTCGTCCCCGGCCTCCACCGCGTCCACGATGCAGTGGCTGATGTGGTCCTTGAGGATGGCGCGGCCCGTGCCGTTCAGCGCGGAGATGACGGCGGAGAGCTGCACCAGCACCTGGGAGCAGTCCTCGCCCCGCTCGATCATTTTCCGCACCGCCTCCAGATGGCCCTGGGCGCGGGAGATGCGGTTGAGGACGGCCTTGGTCTGGGCGTGGGAATGGTGGTGGGGGTGGGTGTGGTCGTGGATCTCACTCATTGGTATCGCTCCTTTTGGGGAAGCCTGCCCCGGCTGGGCCGGGGCAGGCTTGGGATACAGGGTCTTACGCCCGGGCCATGCCCTTCTGACGGGCATACTCGGCAGCGCCCAGCGCGCCCATCAGCTGGGGATCGGTCTTCAGGTCAATGACCTTCAGCTTCAGCACGTGCTCGATGGCCTGCTTCAGACCTGCGTTCTTGGCGCAGCCGCCGGTGAGCGTGATAGCGTCCGTCGCGCCGGCCTTCTTGCTCATGACGAAGCAGCGCTTGGCCACGGCCATCTGAATACCCGCCGCGATCTCGTCCATGGGCTTACCCTCGCCCACGAGGGTGATGACCTCGCTCTCGGCGAACACGGTACACTGTGCGGTGATGGGGATCACGTTCTTCGCCGTCAAACTCAGGTTGGAGAACTCCGGCAAGCTCATCTCGAAGGAGCGTGCCATGGCCTCGTAGAACCGGCCCGTACCCGCCGCGCACTTATCGTTCATGGCGAAGTTCTTCACCGTGCCGTCCGTGTCGATGGAGATGCCCTTCACGTCCTGGCCGCCGATGTCGATGATGGCCTTGACGGTGGGATCGGTGACGTGTACGCCCATGGCGTGGCAGGAGATCTCGGAGATGTTCTCATCGGCAAAGGGCACCTTGTTGCGTCCGTAGCCCGTGCCGATGAGGTAGCCCAGCTCCTCGGAGGATTTCAAACCCACCTTGTTCAAAACCTCCTCCATGGCCAGCTTGGCGCTGACCTCGGAGTTGATCTTGCTGCGGATGGTGGTATCGGCGCAGATTTTGCCGGTTTCGTCCAGGATCACTGCCTTGGTGTAGGTGGACCCTACGTCGCAGCCGCCGTAATATTTCATAGTCGTAACTCCTTTATATGTAGTAAGATAAGACGATCACATGCAGTTCTCGTCGTCAAAGTCGCACAGCGTGGGATCGATAGGCTCGGCCCGCATCACGGTACGCATATACTCGTTCACCTTGTCGCGCATGGTCTTGCGGGACACGGTGCGGGGGTCCATCAGATCGTGCTCGATCCAGATCATGTGGTAGCCGCGCTCACGGCCCTGCTCATCCAAAATGCCCTGCACGGTGGCCATGTTCTTGCACGCCACGTTCTGATACATGATGATGATGTTGGTGTTCCACGCCTCGCACTGCCGCCACAGCTCGTCCACCACGTTCTGATAGCCGCCGTTGGTGTGGCGGCGCATGACCATCCGCTCGTACAGGCGGGCCAGGTCGCGCAGCGCCTCCTCCTTGTCCTCCGTCTCCAGAGGCTTGGTGAAGTTCAGGCTCTCCATCTCCACCAGGATGTTGATGCCCCAGCAGTTGGCCAGCCAGTTGGAGAAGTTGGCGTAGTAGTGGGCCGGGCAGCTCCACACGATGCCGCGGTAGCGCATCTTGCCCACCCACGCCTCGTCGCGGCGCTCGTAGGCCTGGAGCAGGAGCTTGTTGACCTTCTTGCAGGTCTTCATGACACGGGGATCAATACCGCCGTCCATCTCATAGTTCCACTTGCGGAACAGCTCGTAGCAGGGACCCAGTAGCTGGGGATAGGCGGTCTTGTTGACCTCCCACTTCTCCAGCTCGTACTTGGTCTCCTCGTTGAAGCGCTTCATGGCGGAGAAGTAAGCGTCCCAGCTCCACTTCGCGCCGGTCTGCTCCTCAATGAACTTGATGCACGCCCGGATGTCCTCCGCGCCCATCTGCACCGTCTCCTCGTCCTCATAGCGGACGGGGAAGCACAGGTGGAACACCGGCAGGTTGGGGAAGCGGCGGGACATATAGCTGGAGGCCATGGTCGAGCCGTCGCAGGGCATGGAGGAGGAGATGAAGCACTTGCCCATGTGGGGCAGCGCGTCGATGACCAGCGCGCCGCACTCGGAGGACGGCACGGGACAGCAGTCGGCGGGCAGGCCGAAGGACTCCACCGCGTCGATATAGGGCACGCAGGTCAGCTGGTCGATCTCGGACACCAGGAACACAGGCATCAGCTGATAGGGGATGCCCAGCAGATCCGGGAAGCCCGCCATGATCTGACCCATGGTCATCTCGTCGAACAGGACCACCTTCTTGTTCAGCTCCTGGCTGTTGCCGTTCTTCTCGTCGCACTTGGCCAAAAATACCAGGTTCTCCGCCACATAGCGGAAAATGTCGTGGGTCA
>USNH01000153.1 GCA_900556015.1 uncultured Eubacteriales bacterium
ACTGCCGGCAGCTCAACGAGCGGGATCAGAACGTGCTGCTGAAGATCGTGGAGGAAGGGCCGCCCTACGCGGCGTTCATCTTCTGCACCGACAGTCCGGCGGCGCTGCTGGAGACGGTGCGCTCGCGGTGCGTGCTGCTGCGGTGCGGCAGCGGCGGCGAGCAGCCGCTGTGTCAGGCCGCCGGAGAGCTGTGCGCGGCCTTTGGCAAGGGGCGGCTGCTGCCGGTGGTGCAGTGCCTGACGGCGCTGGAGGCGCGGAAGTGTAAGCGGGAGGAGCTGCGGCAGCTCCTGCGGGACTGCTGGCGGGCCGCAGCGGAGGCGCTGCTGGTGCGGCGGGGCAAGCAAAAGGCCGATCCTTTGTGCGAAAAGGAGGCGGCGGCCCTGTCGGAGCGGCTGACCGACCGGCAGCTGGCAGCGCTGGCGGATATGCTGGCGCAGTTTGCCGGAGAATGTGACTATAATGTGGGCGTGGGCCAGGTTTTGGGCGCTGTCGCCGTAAGATGGGAGGAGCTATTATGACCGAGGTGATCTCCGTTCGTTTTCGGAACGGATGCAAGGAATACTATTTTGACCCCAAGGGACTTGAGATCCAGGCGGGGCAGAACGTGATCGTGGAGACGGCCCAAGGGCCGGAGTTCGCACAGTGCGCCCGGGGCAATCATCAGGTGGAGGACGACCAGGTGGTGAAGCCCCTGCGGGGCGTGGTGCGTATCGCCACGGACAACGACTGCCACACGGCGGCCTATAACCGAGGCCGGGAGAAGGAGGCGTTTGATATCTGCCGCCGGAAGATCCAGCAGCACAAGCTGGAGATGAAGCTGGTGCGGGTGGAGTGCAGCTTTGACGGCAGCAAGATCCTGTTCTTCTTCACCGCCGACGGGCGGGTGGATTTCCGCGATTTGGTGAAGGATCTGGCCGGGGTGTTCCGCGCCCGCATCGAGCTGCGGCAGATCGGCGTGCGGGATGAGGCGAAGATGATCGGCGGGCTGGGTATATGCGGAAGACCCTTCTGCTGCGCCCAGTTCATGGACGAGTTCCTGCCGGTGTCCATCAAGATGGCCAAGACCCAGAGTCTGAGCCTGAACCCCACCAAGATCTCCGGCACGTGCGGGCGGCTGATGTGCTGCCTGAAGTACGAGCAGGACGCATACGAGGATGCGGTGAAGCGGATGCCGAAGAACGACTCCTTCGTGCTGACGCCGGACGGCACGGGCAACGTCAGCGACATCAACTTGCTGAAGGAGACGGTGAACGTCCGGCTGGACGACCGGCCCGAGAGCCCCCGGTGCTATCACAACTGCGAGGTGTGCGTTCTGCGGAACGGCAAGGGAAGCCGGGACGGCATCGTTGTGCCCGACCGGCGGCCTGAGCGGTATATCGAGCCGCTGGAGGAGGAGCTGCTGCCGCCGGTGGCGCTGATCAGCGACTTTGATCCGGACGCGGCCAGCGCCGCGGAGGGCGAGAAGCGCCGCCGCCGTCGGGGCGGACGGGATCGCCGCCGGAGCGACGCGCCCCGCATGGACAAGCCGGTGGAGACGACAGCCGCGCCCAAGCCCGAGGGGGACAAGCCCAAGGAGGGCGGCGGCAATCGCCGCCGGAGAGGACGCCGGGGCGGCGGAGGCGGCGGGAATGACGGCGTGAGCGCCGCGCCTGCCGCGCCGAAGCCGGTGCAGTCCGCAGGCGGCGCAAGCGACGGGGAGAAGAAGCGGCCTCGCCGCCGTCATCGCCGGGGCGGCGGTGGCGGACATAAGCCCAACGGCGGAGCGGAGGCGTGAGCATGGGTATTTTCAGCGGTATGCTGCTGGTCAGCGATTTTGACAACACGTTGGTCTATACCGAGGAGGCGCTGCGGCTGTGCGTGGATATGCCGCCCATGTCGCCGGGAAACCGGGCGGCGCTGCACCACTTCATGGACGAGGGGGGCATTTTCGCCGTGGCCACAGGCCGGGCCAAACCCGCCTTTGAGACGGTGGTGGACGACATCCCTATGAACGGGCCGACGGTGCTGTTCAACGGCGCGGCCATCTATGATTTTTCGCGGCACGAGTATCTGTATACGGCGTTTCTGCCGGAGGGCGTGCGAGCGCACATCGCCCAGGTGGTGCGCGACCTGCCCGCCACGGCGGTGGAGCTGTACCACGACGACAACAGCATCCACGCCCTGAACCCCAACGACGTGACACGGCGGCACATGCATATTACCCACGCGCCGTCGGTGGAGGTAAGCTCCATGGACGAGGTGCCCTCGCCCATCAGCAAGGCACTGTTCTCCGTGGAGGAGCAGAACCTGCCGGTGCTGCTGGAGTATCTGCGCCGCCAGCCGTGGTACGGCGATTACGAGGTCGTGCCCAGCGCGGTGACGCTGGTGGAGTTGACGGCCAAGGGCGCGAACAAGGGCGGCATGGTGGCGCACATGGCGGGGATGCTGGGCATTTCACGGGAGAACGTGGTGTGCGTGGGCGACCACGCCAACGACATTTCCATGCTGACCTGGGCGGGGCTGGGCTGTGCCCCGGCCAACGCCATTCCGCTGGTGCGGGAGACACCGGGGGTGCATCTGCTGCCGGATTGCCGGGAGGACGCCATCGCGGCGCTGATCGGAGAGCTGGAGAAGGCGCGGGGGTAAGGACCGCGCAAGATTTTCCTTTCTTTTTGCCTTCGGCGAGGTACTTTCTTTCCCGAAAGAAAGTACCCAAAGAACGGTTTAAGGGGAGAGGGATTTCGATTTCCCTCTCCCCTTAAAAATCCCCTCTCCTTGAAACGGCCAAAGAGGGAGGGCGTGCGCGCCCTCCCTCTTTGGAAACACCCTCCGGGGAGGCGCGCCTGCGGGCGCGGAGAACGGATTCCCACGCCAGTCTGCGGACTGGCTCGGAATGACACCGCTGCGCGGTGTTTGGGCGGACGGCGCTGCCTCGCCCGCTTTCACCCTCACAGCACCAGCTGCATCTGCTCCAAATACTTTCGGTGCTCGGCACTGGTGGTGCGGACGTAAATGCGGGTGGTGTTGATGCTGCTGTGGCCCAGCAGGTCGGCCAGCTTGGCCAAATCCCGCTCCAGCCGGTAAAACGACCGGGCGAACAGGTGGCGCAGGTTGTGGGGGAACACCTTCCCGCTCTCCACCCCGGCGTCGCGGCACAGGGATTTCATCTCCCGCCAAATGTTGCTGCGGTCCAGCGGCTGGCCGGTGCGGGTGACGAACACCGGGCCATAGGCGATACGGCGGCGGCGGGCGTAGCGCAGGAGCTTGCTTTGCAGGCGGGAGGGCAGCAGCACGCGGCGCAGCTTGCCCTTGCACCGCACCACGGCCACGCCCTTGCGGGCGGCCTCCACGGTGATGGCGGACAGCTCACTGACGCGGATGCCGGTGGCGCAGATGGTTTGCAGCAGCAGAGCGATGCGGACGCGGCCCTGCTGGCGGGCGGTACGCACCAGCGCGGCGTACTCCTGCACGGACAGCTCCCGATCCTCGGGGCAGTAGGTCTGATACTGGACACGCACCTGCCGGACGCGGCAATCCTCCCGCCCGATAAAGCGGAAAAAGCTGTTGAGGGCGGCCAAAATGGAGTTGACGCTGGAGGCGGCGAACCGGGTGAGCAGATCGTTCTTGTATTGCAGCGCCGCCTGATGGGTCAGCGGCTGGCTGCCCAGCCATTGGGTGAAATATCGCGCATCGCGGCCATACTTATCCAGTGTGGCCGCGGATTTTTCTTCATTTTCCAGCGCGGCGCGGAAGGCGTCCAGCTGCTCCTGGGTGATGGTCATGTTTGTGGTCATATTCGTGGTCGTGGTCATAGGGAGGGCCTCCTGTTCGTTTGTGATGGCCGTATTATAATATAAGGTATCCCGCCGTACAACATAATGATGTTTATGTGGCGGCCTGAGGGCGGCGGGGGCGGACGCGGACGCCCGCCGCGGGC
>USNH01000154.1 GCA_900556015.1 uncultured Eubacteriales bacterium
CGCGTCTGCCCGCAGGAACACCAGTGCGAAGGCAAGTGCATCCTCAACGCCAAGGGCCAGCCCATCGCCATCGGCCGCCTGGAACGCTTCGTGGCCGACACCTACATCGCCACCAGCGCCTGCGAGCAGGTGACCGGCACCAATTCCTGTGCCATGCCCGTCAAGGGCAAGAAGGTGGCCTGCATCGGCTCCGGTCCTTCCTCCCTGACCTGTGCGGGCGTCTGCGCCGCCAACGGCCTCAAGGTGGACGTGTTCGAAGCCCTGCACGAGCCCGGCGGCGTGCTCATCTACGGCATCCCCTCTTTCCGTCTGCCCAAAAACGTGGTGGCCACCGAAGTGGACGGCCTGCGCCGCTCCGGTGTGGACTTCCACCTCAACAGCGTGGGCGGCCGCACCTTCACCGTGGACGAACTGCGCAAGGAATATGACGCGGTCTTCATCGGCGTGGGCGCCGGTCTGCCGGTCTTCCTGGGCGTGCCCGGCGAAAACCTGGTGGGCGTGTTCTCCGCCAATGAATACCTGACCCGCGTGAACCTGGGCCGCGCCTATGCCTTCCCCGAACAGGACACCCCCGCCTACCTGGGCAAGCATGTGACCGTGTTCGGTGCCGGCAACGTGGCCATGGACGCCGCCCGTACCGCCCTGCGCATGGGCGCGGAAAGCGTGCATATCGTCTACCGCCGCACCAAGGCCGAGATGCCCGCCCGCCGCGAGGAAGTGGAACATGCGGAGGAAGAAGGCGTGAAGTTCGAGATGCTGGCCGCCCCCGTGAAGTTCAACGGGGACGCCGAGATGAAGCTCACGTCCGTGACCCTGCAGAAGATGGAACTGGGCGAGCCCGACGCCTCCGGCCGCCGTCGCCCCGTGCCCGTGGAAGGCGCCACCTACGAACTGGCCACCGACCTGGCCATCGTGGCCCTGGGCACCCGTTCCAACCCCATCCTGCTGGAAGCCACCGAAGGCCTGGAAAAGACCGAACGCGGCTACATCAAGGTGGATGAAGCCACGGGCGAGACCTCGCTGCCCAACGTCTTCGCCGGCGGCGACATCGTCACCGGCGCGGCCACGGTCATCCTGGCCATGGGCGCGGGCAAGCTGGGCGCGAAGTCCATCGACGAGTATCTGAGCAAGTAAATATCTACATAAGAGCGCCCCGGCTGTGCCGGGGCGCTCAGGCTGTCGAAAAAGCCTGGGGGCCAGGGCCGCATAGCGGCCCTGGCCCTTTTTTATTCATTTTCCAGCAGCAGGGTATACGTCTCCCCGTCTACCTGAAAGACACGCTCCACATCGGCGTCCATTTTATCCAGCAGGGGTGCTGCGGCCTGATAGGCCACGCACGTGCCGCAGGAGGCGCTGAGCTTGCGGGGCACGGGCATCATCCGGGCCTCCGCGCCTGATGCCGTCAAACTTTGACAGGTCAGCAGCGCCGACAGGTGGGTGTGGAACGTGGCGATATAGCGGCTCATTTGGACAGCGTCAGGCGGAAGTCCGGGCCCTCCGCCTGGACGGACACTTTATAGCCACTGTTCTCGGCGAAGCGGGTGACGTTCTCCACGGAGCACTGGTTGTCCACCAGCACCTCCAGGGCGGCGGGGTTGCCGCTCTTTACCGCCTTCTGCACCATTACCACGGGCATGGGGCAGGAAAAACCTCTTGCGTCAACAGTCATTGTGCGTTCCTCCTTTTACTTGGCGGCCTCAACGGAGGCGCTGACGGCGGCCTTCTTGGGCATATTCCACAGGGACACGCCCAGCATAATCAGGATGCCCAGGCAGACGGCGACCTTGCCGTTGGTGGAGATGCCGCCCACCACGATCTCCTTGGCCTCGTTCATGGCATCGGCGTTGCCGGCCAGACCGAAGTTGTGGGCAAAGGCCGCGCCCACGATCATACCGAACACGGTGACGGCGCTGTCGCCGTTGCCCTCGCCGGCCAGGATCAGCTGGCGCAGAGGGCAGCCGCCCAGCAGCACGCTGCCCCAGCCCACCAGGACCATGCCCAGCAGATTCCACAGCTGACTGCTGTGGGCGATGGGCTGAAGGGTGAAGCCCAGCTTGAAGCTGCCGGTGATCAGGTTGCCTGCCAGTACCACCACGAAGATGGCCACGAAGCCGTAGAGCAGCTTGAAATCCTTGAACAGCATGGCATCGCGGATGCCGCCCACCATGCACAGACGGGCGCGCTGGGCCAGTGCGCCCACCACGATGGCGATGAGCAGAGCGGCCAGCATGGGCGCGTGCTTGGAGCCGGGGCCTTCCTCACTGAACTTGAACAGGGACGGGACGGCGATGATCAGGATCAGCAGGCCGGTCATGACGATGGGCAGCACGCCGCCCTCGCCCTTGCCAACGGGGTAGGCCCGCTTGAGGGAGAAGCCGTTTTTCAGGAACTGGATGCCGATGAAGATGCCCAGGGTGAAGCCCACCAGGCCCACCACGGCGTTCAGGTCGCCGCCGCCCATACGCAGCACCATACGCAGCGGGCAGCCCAGGAAGGCCAGCGCGCCGATCATGACGAATGCGCCCAGGACGAAGCGGGTGGCGGGGGAAGAACCGGCCTTGGCGCGGAACTCCTTGGTGGCTACGGACATGATGAACGCGCCCAGCACCAGGCCGATGATCTCGGGCCGGACGTACTGCACCTTGGCCGCGCCGTGCATACCCACCGCGCCGGTGATGTCCCGGAGGAAGCAGGCGATGCAGAAGCCCATATTGGCCGGGTTGCCCAGGTGGGTCAGCACTACGGCGGCCAGCCCGACCACCGCACCGGCGATGACCACGATCCAACTTACTTTTTTCATGTGATGTGTCTCTCCTTTGCGTTATTTCTTTTAAAGAATAGCGATGCCATTATACGACACTGTACCGGAAAAGTCAAGACCGTGACAAACTTCACTTTCTGTGGTATGATGGGTCACGAGCTGTGAGGAGGTGCCTGTATGGAGGCCATTTATCTTGACAACGCCGCCACGTCGTTCCCCAAGCCGGCGGGGGTCAGCGACCGGATGAAATACTATCTGGACTGCGTGGGAGCCAACGTGAACCGTTCTGTGTATACCGCCGCCCAGGAGGCGGGGCTGGTGACGCTGACACTGCGGCAGCGGCTGGCCCGGCTGTTCGATTTCCCGGAGCCGCCTACCCACGTTATTCTGACGCCGGGTGCTACGGCGGGGCTGAATATGATCATTTCCGGCCTTCTGCGTCCCGGCGACCACTGCATCGTCAGCAGCATGGAGCACAACGCGGTCATGCGGCCGCTGCTGCGCCTGCCGGGAGTGGCGGTCAGCCGCGTTCCCTGTGACGCCGAGGGTTTTGCAGATCTGGACGCCCTGCCGGGGCTGTTCCGGGAGGATACGAGACTGGTCATCATGGCCCACGGCTCCAATGTCTGCGGCGCGGTGCAGGACGCGGCGGCTATCGGCCGCATCTGCACGGAAAAGGGCGTGCCCTTTGCGCTGGACGCCGCCCAGACGGCGGGACACCTCCCTGTGGACTTTCAGGCTTTCGGCCTCAGTGCCATGGCGGTACCGGGCCACAAGGGGCTGCTGGGCCCCGGCGGCGTGGGTGCGCTGCTGCTGCGGGACGATTTCGCCAAAAAGCTGACGCCCCTGATCGCCGGCGGCACCGGCAGTGCCTCGGACAGCGAGTACCTGCCCCCCTATCTGCCGGACCGGTTTGAGTCCGGTACGGCCAATCTCCCCGGCTGCTACGGCTGGGAGGCGGCCCTGCGCTTTATTGAGGAGACGGGCGTGGACGTTCTGCGGCAGCACGAGAGGGTGCTGTGCGCCCGGTTTCTGGACGGCCTTGCGGATATTTCCGGGGTCCGGCTGGTGGGCCCCCGGAACATGGATCGTCGGGTGGGCGTCATCTCCGTGGACCTGCCGGGCCGGGACAACGCCGAGGCGGCGTTCC
>USNH01000155.1 GCA_900556015.1 uncultured Eubacteriales bacterium
TCCGTATGCTCACGTTCCTGCCCCTGGAGGAGATCGACAAGATGTCCGCCTGGGAGGGTTCTCAGCTCAACGATGCCAAGGAGATCCTGGCCTACGAGCTGACGAAGCTGGTTCACGGCCAGGAGGAGGCCGAAAAGGCCAAGGCTGCGTCCCGCGCTCTGTTCTCCGGCGAGGGCGACACGGAGCACATGCCCACCACTGAGCTGACCAACGACGACTTCGGCGGCGGCGCGATCGACGTACTGACGCTGCTGGTGAAGTGCGGCCTGGCCGCCTCCAAGGGCGAGGCCCGCCGGCTGGTGCAGCAGGGCGGCGTCACCGTCAACGATACCAAAGTGGATGCCATCGAGACCACCTTCGGCTGTGAGCAGTTCACCGGCGACGGCGTGGTCATCAAGAAAGGCAAGAAGGTATTCCACCGGGCTGTTTTGGTGTAAGCGCCCCTTACTTCTGTGTATGATGTTACCATCATATATAATCTCCATCTTTGGGAAAGGCCGCGGCAGAGCCGCGGCTTTTCTCGTTCCGGCGGTTTTTCCCGGGAAAAACGTTGCATATCGGCGGCAAATATACTATAATGTGTCGCAGTGTGCAAATTCTGAGTAAATGAGTGATAACTATGAAGACCCATGATTTCTATTTCGAGCTGCCGCCGGAGCTCATCGCCCAAACACCGCTGGAGCGGCGGGACGGTTCTCGGCTGCTGGTGCTGGACAAGGCGACAGGGGAGACGGAGCACCGTCATTTTTACGACCTGCCGGAGTACCTGCGCCCCGGCGACTGCCTGATTCTGAACAACTCCCGTGTGCTGCCCGCCCGCTTGCTGGGCCACCGCGTCCCCGGCGGCGGTGCTTGCGAGATACTGCTGCTCATCGACAAAGGCGATAACGTGTGGGAATGCCTGGTGCGCCCCGGCAAAAAGCTGCGGAAGGGCGCACGGGTATCCTTCGGCGACGGGGAGCTGACCGCGGAGATCGTGGACGAGCTGCCCGACGGCAACCGGCTGGTGCGGTTCGAATACCAGGGTATCTTCCTGGAGGTGCTGGAGCGGCTGGGCAAAATGCCCCTGCCGCCGTACATCAAGGAGGAGTTGCGGGACAGCGAACGGTATCAGACGGTTTACTCCAAGGTAAACGGCTCTGCGGCAGCACCCACAGCGGGGCTGCACTTCACGCCGGAGCTGTTGGAGCGGGTGCAGTCAATGGGTGTAAAGGTCGGATACGTTACACTTCACGTAGGCCTCGGCACGTTCCGCCCCGTGAAGGAGGAGGAGATCACCGACCACGATATGCACAGCGAATACTGCGTCATCCCTCAGGAAACGGCGGACCTTATCAACGAGACAAAGAAAAACGGCGGGCGGGTCATCTGCGTGGGCACGACCAGCTGCCGCACCATCGAAAGCTGGGCCGGGGAGGACGGCACGATAACCGCCACCGGCGGCTGGACGAATATCTTCATTTACCCCGGCTATCGGTTCAAGGTGATGGATGCCCTCGTCACCAATTTCCACCTGCCGGAGTCCACGCTCATCATGCTGGTGTCCGCTCTGGCGGGCCGGGAGCACGTCCTGTCCGCCTACAAGGAGGCTGTAAAGGAGCGCTACCGCTTCTTCTCCTTCGGTGACGCCATGTTTATCCATTGACGGGAGGAAGCAAATGTTCAAAGTCATTAAAAAGCAGGGCCGCGCCCGGCGCGGTGTGTTCACCTGCGCCCACGGCGGCGAGGTACAGACTCCCGTTTTCATGAACGTGGGCACACAGGCCGCCATCAAGGGCGGTGTCAGCGCCCTTGACCTGAAAAACGAGCTGGGTACGCAGATAGAGCTGTCCAACACCTACCACCTGCACCTGCGCCCAGGAGACGATGTGGTGCGGGCCATGGGCGGTCTGCATAAGTTCATGCGCTGGGACGGCCCGATCCTGACGGATTCCGGCGGCTTCCAGGTATTCTCCCTGGCGGGACTGCGGAAGATCAGTGAGGAAGGCGTCACCTTCGCCAGTCATTTGGACGGCCACCGTATCTTTATGGGCCCGGAGGAGAGCATGCGTATCCAGTCCAACCTGGGCAGCGACATCGCCATGGCCTTTGACGAGTGTGTGGAGAACCCCGCGCCCTACGACTACGCCAAGGCCAGCTGTGAGCGGACGCTGCGCTGGCTGGAGCGGTGCAAGCGGGAGCACGACCGGCTCAACGCCCTGCCGGACACGGTAAACCCCGGACAGATGCTGTTTGGCATCAACCAGGGCGCGACCTATCAGGATCTGCGGATATGGCACATGCAGCAGATCGCCAAGATCGACTGCGATGGCTACGCCATCGGCGGGCTGGCGGTGGGCGAGCCCACCGAGGTGATGTATGACATCATCGACGCGGTCGAGCCGTATATGCCGGCAGACAAGCCCCGGTATCTCATGGGTGTGGGCACGCCCAGCAACATCATCGAGGCCGTGGCCCGGGGCGTGGACTTTTTCGACTGTGTCATGCCCGCCCGGAACGCCCGCCACGGAAAGCTGTTCACCTGGAGCGGGACGCTGAACATCAAGAACGCCAAGTACAAGCTGGACGGCGGCCCTATCGACCCGGAGTGCGACTGCCCCGTGTGCCGGAGCTTCAGCCGCGCCTACCTGCGCCATCTGTTCACGGCGGAGGAGATGCTGGGGATGCGTTTGGCGGTGATGCACAATCTGTACTTTTACAACAAGCTGACCCAGCGCATCCGCGACAGCCTGGACAGCGGCACATTTGACGAGTTCCGGGCCATGTACAGTAAAAAACTGGCGGAGAAGATATGAAACCTCTTGCCAAAAGGCAAAGAACTATGTATAATAACATCAATTTGATTATAAAGGAGTAACGTTCCATGATCCAAATCGCTTACGCATCTGCTAACGGCACCGCCACCACCGGCGGTATGGGTTCTACCGTCTTGATGATCGTCCTGATGATCGCCATCTTCTACTTCCTGATGATCCGCCCTGAGAACAAGCGGAAAAAGCAGGCCGAGGAGATGCGTAACTCCTTGAAGAAGGGCGATTGGCTGACCACCATTGGAGGTGTGTATGGCCGTGTCGTGGCCATCACCGACCGCACCGTGGTCATCGAGACCAGCGAGGACCGCGTCCGCGTGGAGTTCCTGAAGTCCGCCATCGGCCAGGTCGGTACGCTGGACGAGCAGGCCGCCGCCCAGCAGCGCCCCGCCAAGAAGGACAAGAAGGCCGCCGAGGAAGCTCCCGCCGTAGAGGAAAAGACCTCCGAGGAGACCGAGAGCACCGAGAAGACCGACGCTGAGTAATCCCGCATAAAGAACGACCTCTCCCGCATAGGCTGTGATACAGTCAACGGGGGAGGTCTTTTTATGTCTTGGAAGGATTTGCTGGGAAAGGGGACGTGGTGGGGAATGGCCGCCGCGGCAGGATCACTGCTGTTGCTGCTGGGCACAGCGTCGCTGCTATTGCTGCGGGGCGTCCTGCCCGAAAGCGCCATGTCGGCGGCGGTGTGTGTCAGCCTGGCGTTGTCCTGCTTCTGCGGCGGGCGTATCGCAGCCAGGCGCGGAGATGGCGGAACGCTGCCCCGTGCGCTGGCGGTGTCTGCCTGCGTGTACGGCGCGATGTGGCTGACAGCGCTGGGCGGCGATGCGCCTGTGGCTTTCGGCCAAAATGGCCTGTATCTCACCGCCGCCGTGTGGGGCGGCGGACTGCTGGCCGGACTGATAGGAGGGAGGCCGCGTAGAAAAAAGGCGGCAGCACATAGACGGCGGACGGTAGACAAAAGGGGAAAACGGTCGGTGACATAACTCACGGCATGGTTAAAATAACGAAATTCTTCGTTTCGCCTAAAAAGCCTTGACGGGGAAGGCCGCCCCTGACCGCCTGCGGGCCGTCGGGGGCGGAGCCAATATAT
>USNH01000156.1 GCA_900556015.1 uncultured Eubacteriales bacterium
GGGAAACTGGGCCATAGCCACAAGATTTAGTAGCATCAGGGGGGCGATGACCATAGATATGAGCACGACGCGGACGGACCTGGCCCTGGAGTCGGTTCAGGCCGCCTGTTCCGGGGCGGAAGCGGGGACCATTTCCGGGGTGCGCAGCCGGGAGCGGACCCGGGAGGGCTATGCCGTCACGGACATCCGGGTGGAGGATGAGGACGGGGCCCAGGCCCTGGGCAAGCCCGTGGGGCGGTACGTCACCGTGGACCTGGGGCCGTATTTCCGCCGGGAGGCGGACTATTTCGACCGGGGGGTCCGGTGCCTGGCCGGGGAGCTGGCGGCGCTGCTGCCGGAGGGTCCGGTGCTGGCGGCGGGCCTGGGGAACCGGGCCATGACCTGCGACGCCGTGGGCCCGGCGTCCATAGACAACCTGCTGGTGACCCGGCACATGATCCGGGCCATGCCCCGGCAGTTTGCGGATTTCCGGCCGGTGGCGGCGGTGTGTCCCGGGGTGCTGGCCCGGACGGGGCTGGAGGCCCTGGAGCTGGTGCGGGGAGCCGTGGAGCGGGTGCGCCCGGCGGCGGTGATCGCCGTGGACGCCCTGGCCGCCCGGGACAGCGCCCGCCTGTGCGCCACGGTGCAGCTGTCGGACACCGGGCTGGTGCCCGGCTCCGGCGTGGGCAACCGCCGCAGCGCCCTGGACCGGGGCACCCTGGGGGTGCCGGTGATCGCCGTGGGCATCCCCACGGTGGTGGACGCCGACCCCCGGGCGGGGCTGTTCCTGACCCCCCGGGACATCGACCAGCGGATCCGGGAGCTGGGCCGCCTGCTGGGTTACGGCATCACCCTGGCCCTGCAGCCGTCCCTGACGGCGGCGGATGTCACCGCTCTGCTGGGGTAGGGGAGACCCGGTCCTTGCAAAATCCGGCGGAATGTGGCATGATAGGGGAAAACCATCAGAGGAGGATGCCCCATGGACACCGAGAAGCTGTATGACCGGGATGCATTTTTGAAGGAGTTCGACGCCGTCGTCACCGACTGCCGGCCCGGCAGGGAGGACACATACCTGGTGACCCTGGACCGCACGGCCTTTTACCCGGAGGGCGGCGGCCAGCCGGCGGACCACGGCGATCTGGGCGGCGCGGCGGTGCTGGACGTCCAGGAGCGGGACGGCCTGGTGCTCCACACCTGCGACCGGCCCCTGACCGTGGGGGCCTCCGTCCACGGCGCCATCGACTGGTCCCGCCGCTTTGACCATATGCAGCAGCACTCCGGCGAGCATATCCTCTCCGGCCTGCTGTGCAGCACGTTCCGCTGCGACAACGTGGGCTTCCACATGGGCGCGGACGTTGTCACCATCGACTACAACGCCGACTTCACCTGGGAGCAGGCGCTGGAGGTGGAGCGCCGGGCCAATGCCTATATTTGGGAGGATCACCCGGTGCATATCTGGTATCCCGACCCGGAGGAGCTGGCCGCCCTGCCCTACCGCAGCAAGAAGGCTCTCACCGGCTCGGTGCGCCTGACGGAGTTCCCCGGCGCGGATCTGTGCGCCTGCTGCGGCACACACGTACAGAGCAGCGGACAGGTGGGGCTGGTGAAGCTCACCGGTTATCAGAAATTCCGCGGCGGCGTGCGGCTGGAGCTGCTGTGCGGCCAGCGTGCGTCCGATTACCTCTCCCGCTGCTGGGAGCAGTCTCGCCTCGCCGGGCAAGCCCTGTCCGTCAAGCCCACCGACCTCGCCCCCGCCGTGAATCGCCTCCAGTCGGAGCTGACGGCCCTCAAGGAGAAAACCGCCCGGCTGGAGGAGCAGTCCTTCGCCCGCATCGCCGCCCAGTACGCTGGCGCAGGGGACGTGCTGCTCATCACCGATCCGCTGGAGGGCGACGGCGTCCGCCGCTTGTGCGACGCGGTGTCCAAAAGCGCCGGAGGCCGCTGCGCCGTGTTCTCCGGCACAGACGGCGCGTACCGCTACGCCCTCATCAGCACAGAGGACGTCTCCCCGCTGGTCAAGGCCATGAACCAATCGCTTTCGGGCCGGGGCGGCGGACGAAACGGCTTCGCCCAGGGCAGCGCCGCCTGCACGGCGGAGGCTATCCGCGCCTTCTTCGCCGGGATATAGTTAGCCTGACGAAACATTTTTGCGCCTTTTTACCAAAATTTCACCCCGGAATGTGTGCAAAACACACACTCCGGGGCTTTTCTTTTTCCACAGACCGTGTTATACTGGATTAGTTATGAAGTCACCACGAAAGCCCGCTATTGCGCCGCGTTCCCGCGCTGTCATTGCGAAACCAGTCCGCAGACTGGTTGTGGCAATCCGTTCTCCCCGGCTTGGAAAGACGGATTCCCACGCCAGTGTGAGCACTGGCTCGGAATGACAGGCACAACATAGCGCGGGAACGCTTATTTGGGTCGGATCACCACGAAAGGAGACACGATATGCAAAGCGAAAACAAGCTGGGCGTCATGCCCATCTCCAAGCTGATCTGGAATATGTCCCTGCCCATCATCGCGTCCATGCTGGTGCAGGCCCTCTACAACATCGTGGACAGCGTGTTCGTCAGCCGCGTCAGCGAGCAGGCCCTCACCGCCGTCTCCCTGGCCTTCCCCGCCCAAAACCTGATGATCGGCCTGGCCACCGGCACCGCCGTGGGCGTCAACGCCCTCATGGGCCGCGCCCTGGGCGCGGGCCTCCGCCAGCGCGCCGACAAGGTGGCCAACAACGGCGTTTTCCTGGCCCTGGTGGGCTTCGTCCTCTCCGCCATCCTGGGCGCGACCTGCTCCGACCTGTTCTTCCGCTCCCAAACCCAGATCGAGGACATCATCCGAATGGGCAGCGACTACCTGCGTATCGTCACCATCGGCTCGGTGGGTATGTTCTGCCAGATCATGTACGAGCGATTGCTCCAGGGCACGGGCCGCTCCCTCCTCAGTATGTATACCCAGGGCCTGGGCGCGATCATCAATATCATTCTCGACCCCATCTTCATCTTCGCGCTGAACATGGGCGTGGCCGGCGCGGCCATCGCCACCGTCATCGGCCAGCTCTGCGGCTGCACCCTGGCCATTTGGTTCAACCATAAGAAGAACACCGACATCACCCTGTCCGTCAAGGGCTTCCGCCCCGATTTCCGCCTCATCGGCGAGATCTACGCCATCGGCCTGCCCAGCGTCATCATGGTGGCCATCGGCTCTGTCATGACGTTCCTCATGAACAAGATCCTCATCACCTACCACACCGCCCACGAGACGGCGGCCACCGCCTTCGGCGCGTATTTCAAGCTGAACTCCTTCATCTTCATGCCGGTGTTCGGCCTGAACAACGGCGTCGTCCCCATCGTGGCCTATAACTACGGCGCGCAGAACCGCCGCCGCATGGTGGAGACCATCAAGCGCGGCGCGCTGTACGCCTCCTGCATCATGGTGCTTGGCACGGTGCTGTTCTGGGTCATCCCCGGCCCGCTGCTGAAGATCTTCGATGCCAGCGAAACCCTGCTCTCCGTGGGCATCCCCGCCCTGCGTATCATCTCCCTCAGCTTCTGCATGGCCGGCGCGTGCATCGCCCTGGGCAGCTCGTTCCAGGCCCTGGGCAAGTCGGTGTACTCCATGATCACCTCCATCGTCCGCCAGCTGGTGTTCCTCATCCCCATCGCCTACGTCCTGGCCCGCTACGGCGCGTCCGTGGGCAACAGCGACCTGGTCTGGTGGAGCTATCCCATCGCCGAGGTGTTCTCCCTGACCCTGACGCTGTGCTTCTTCCGCCACGTCTATAAAACCACCATCGCTCCCCTCCCCGAGGGCCGCGAATAAACCAAAGAGCAAGAGCCGCGGAAACTCCTCGCCTCCCTCTGTGAGAAAGGCATCACGCCTCCCTTGTGCAAAGGCGGTGTCTCCCGCAG
>USNH01000157.1 GCA_900556015.1 uncultured Eubacteriales bacterium
ATGACAATCCCTCTGTCAGCGCGAAGCGCTGACACCTCCCTCTGCGAGGGAGGCGAAGGTGTTCCGCATAGCAAAAAGCGAGGGGAGAACCCCTCGCTTTTTGTTACACATCTTTGTTATGCATCATAGTTGGCCAGGCGGATGTGGGCCTCGTAGTTGCTGATGCTGCGGGCGCTGCTCTCGTCCATCAGCGACAGCAGCGCGGAGGGTGTGCCCTGCACCCACACGCCGGTGAACTGGAGGCCGTTGTCCTGCACGTCTTGCAGAAGCCTCTTATAATTGTGGGTCTCGTTGCCCATCATGGCCGCCGCTTTCGCCACTGACGGGTGGTCGATGAGGCACTGGAGCATGGCCTCGAAGTGCTGCCGGAGGGCCGCGCCGGTGATGTTGGTGTGGGGCAGCGTGAAGCCGGGGTAGTCCGCTTCCAGCGCGTCGCCGAAGCTGATGCCGGCGGGGGTCAGGGAGCAGAACAGGCTTTGGGGCGTATACACGCCCTCGTTCCCCACCTTGCCGGAGAGGAAGGTCAGCTCTGGGTGGCGGGCCATCAGGGCGGCCAGCTCGTCCGCTGACAGTCTGTCGGTGAATTGGACGGCGGCGGTGACGGTGAGCTGGTCGCTCATGTCCGCCAGTGCCTGCCGGCAGTAGTCGGTGGGCGCGGCCTCCGTGCCGTCGGCGTTGAGAGTGGGGGTGAAATAGCCGATGAGGGCGTAGTGCAGGGGGAGCAGGTCGCTGGCGCTGAGGCGGCCCAGCGCGCCCAGCCGCAGCGTCAGGCCGGTGCGGACACCGAAGCGGGTGCTGCCGGTGAGATCGGAGAATTGGAGGGACACGGTGTCCGTCATGAAGCCGGTGTGGGAGAGGGAGCTGCCGACATACACGCCCAGGGGCATATACAGGCCGGTGAGGGAGGTCATGGCAGCATCAAAGTCTGTGTGGTCGTCCGCACCGCCGTACACATGGCGGTTCAGCAGCGGCGACACTGCGAATTGCAGCAGCAGCAGCACCGCCAGCATGGCGGCGGCGGCCATGAGCACCGTGCTGCGGGTGCGGCGGCCCAGCCGCCGCTTTACCGCTTTCGTCTCCGATGCCGCCAGGGCGGTGTCCTCCGGCAGCTCCGGCAGCTCCCGTGCGGCGAAATAGTCCTCGATGAGCCGGTATTTCTCCAGCTCACGCTCCACCAGCGTCGTCTCCTCGGCGGTGGCGGTATTGCTCTGATAGTGGGCAAATGCCGTTTCAAAATCCATAGCCATCCTCCTCCATATTCTGCCGCAGCCGTGTCCGGGCCCGGTGCAGCCGCTGGCGCACTGCGGCGGGGGTCATGTGCAGCGTGTCCGCCAGCTCCGCCGCCGTCAGGCGGGCGAAGCAGTGCAGCGTCAGCAGCTCCCGGTCGGCGTCGGGCAGGCGCTCCAGGGCACGGTACAGCGCCGCCGCGTCCTCCCGGTGCAGCAGCACGCTCTCCGGGGTGGTGTGGTCGGTCTGCTCCGGCGGGTCGTCCGCCGACAGGTGCTTTTGGCGGCGCTGGTGGTCGATGAGCAGGTTACGCAGCACCCGGAACAGCCAGCCGCGGAAGCTGGGGACATCATCCGGCAGCGAAAGCCATGCGCGGCAGAACGCCTCCTGCACCATGTCCTCCGCCAGGTGGCGGCTGCGGCACAGACTTTGGGCATACGGCAGCGCCGGGGCGTAGTAGCGCCGGTACAGCGTGTCGAAGATGTCGTTGTCCATGTTGCCTCACCGCCTTTGTCTCTATAACGAACGAGGGAGGGATGTGTGACAGGGAATTTTTCAGGCGCGCCACTGGAGGTAGCCGATGAGGAACAGGTGGGCGGGGTAATAGAGGTAGAACAGCCACTTCATGGCGGTGTTCCACCGGGGGGACGCGCCGCGCTGGCCGTTGTATTGCAGCAGGAGGGGGATGGACAGCACCACCGCCATTTGCAGTATGCCGTAGACCACGTCCAGGGCCAGGGCGTAGACCGCCGCGTAGAGCGCCACGTAGAACGTCATCCAGGCCATTTGCGCTCGAGGGTTGCCGCGGTTCGTGCCGAAGGACAGGATGCACAGGCTGGCGATGCAGCTCCAGTCGCTGGGAAAGCTGACGGCGCAGATCAGCAGGATCAGCAGCACCTGCGCGCCGTGGGAGAGCTTTTTGCTGTGCGCCACCCGGAGCATCACCAAGCCCCAGGCCAGCGACCACATGACGCTGGTCTGGTTCAGCACGCTGCCGGAGGAGAAGGGGAGGAACGAGCGCCAGCCGGAGAAGTCCGACGAGGCGAAGATGTAGGCAAAGTGGGACACCAGCGCGAAAAGGAACATCCGCGCCGTGTATTTGCGGACATCGTGGGTGTAGTGGTAGCCCTCTGCCACGAAGTAGCACATGATGGGGCAGGTGAGCCGCCCGATGATGTGCATGACCAGGGGCAGCGCCGCCCGGGGGTAGCCGGGGAACAGCCACCAGGCCACGTGGTCGATGGTCATGGCCGCGATGGCGATGAGCTTGATGGCGTTGGATGTGAGGCCCTTTTTCATAGCTTGCCCTCCTAATGAGTGTGGGTCTATTGTAGCAGATAACGACCAGGGAGCGCAATGGGGCAAAAAAGACGCAAGCGAAAGTACTAATAAAAAATAGAGTCAATATTAGGTTTAATAAAATTAAAAACAGTATTGACAAATAGGAACTTGTAGGTTATACTAATTGACACAGGAGGCGATGACAATGAAGTTTTCAGGTAAATGTCCTGCGTGTGGTGAGCAGCTCCGATTGGCACGGCTGACCTGTCCTGGCTGCAAGGCCGAATTTCCCACAGATGAGCCGCTGTCGCCGTACGAGCAGCTGACCGAAGAGCAGGCGCGGTTTTTGAGGGAGTTCCTCGTCTGCGCTGGGAGCATGAAAGACGTGCAGAAGAGGATGGGTATCTCCTATCCTACGGCAAGAAAGCGGCTGAATGAACTGCTGCTGGCGTTGGGACTGTTCGACGAAGATGAGATGGATGAGAGGAAAGAAGTGGAAAACAAGGAGGAGGTCACTATGGGTATTTTCAAAAACGCAAATCTGAATAGCATGAAGGCATCTGACATTATCCGGGAGAAGCTGTACGAGAATGGCGGCAGAGCTACGGTCTATTCCGTTACCGGCAAACCGTATATCATCCGGGCTGCCAACGACGGACGCACTTTTCTGTGCAATGAACTTCCTGCTAGCCAAACATTTACATATGATGTATTTGATGTGATCGTGGAGCTGCTGCTCAGTCAGGACGGAGCTGCCCGCAAGGGGAATGGCCGCAACTACGCCTTGGGGGAGGGGGACTGCACATTGGACACCGTGGTAGGTGCCATCGGCAAGAATTACTTTGGGGCGACTGAGGGGAAATATGTCTTTGATCCCGTATTTGTACTGGCATCGGTGCTGGACTGGGCGGGGATCGCCCACAACGAGCGCGGGTATCTGAGACTGACCGCGGAATACCTCACTAAGGTGCAGCGGTGAAGACACTGTGATCTCTTTTCTGCTGCTGATCGGTGTGCTGACCATCATAAAACTGTTCGGCAGGAATGACTATTGAGGGGCGCAGAGTGACAGCACCGAAAGGCTCTCACTCCGTCATAGTCTTCGGCCATGACACCTCCCTCGCAGAGGGAGGTGAGGACGAGCTGTTGCCGAGGGATAGGGGGAGCAAAGAGCGGCCCGGGGCAAAAAAGACGCCGCCCCAAAAGGAGCGGCGCAAGCGGGTGGGATATTGGAAAGCCTCCGAGGACTATACTACACCATGTCCAGGCCCGTGTAAATAGGAGGTTTTGCCGGAAAACCGCGAGTTTTGGCGAAAAACGTCGTGTCCGTCAAATTCACGAAAGATTTGTGAATTTTTACAAATAT
>USNH01000158.1 GCA_900556015.1 uncultured Eubacteriales bacterium
TGGTGGAGGTGAAGGGCGTCACACTGGAGGAAAACGGAAATGCCCTGTTCCCGGACGCCCCCACGGAGCGGGGCGTCAAGCACATCCGGGAGCTGCAGCGGGCGGCGGAAACCGGCCTTGACGCAGTCCTGTTCTTTGTGGTACAAATAAGAGATATTCACAGCGTCGCACCCAATGACGCAACCCATCCCGCATTCGGAGAAGCCCTGCGGGAGGCGGCGGCCCACGGGGTCCGGGTGCTGGCCTATGACTGCGATGTGACGCCGGACAGCCTTAAAATTCGCAGAGAAGTTCCGGTGATCCTGTAGGAGGCTTAAGGGAACCTCTAAAAACTCGGCTCAAAATCTTCCATTTCCCCCTAATTTTTAGTATAATTGAGCTATAAAAATTCGGGGAGGAACGGATTTATGCAGTTTGGAATCTTTGACGTAGATAACCGTCTGAGAAGGCTCAGCAAGATGGGCGACGCTCTGGAGCGCATCAACCGCATTGTTGACTGGGAGATGTTTCGCCCCATCATTGAATCTGCTCTGAAAGAATCCAGGGGAAAGGCCAAAGGCCCAGGCGGCAGACCTCCCTTTGACTGCATCCTCATGTTCAAAATTCTGTTCCTCCAGCGGCTGTATAATCTCAGTGACGACCAGACGGAGTACCAGATAAATGACCGCCTGACTTTCATGCGGTTTCTCGGCTTGGGCGTTGGAGACAAGGTGCCTGATGCCAAAACAATCTGGCTGTTCCGGGATACTCTGACCAAGGCCGGGGTTATCAAGCAGCTCTTCGACCTCTTTAACAGACAGCTTGAGGAAGCCCATCTCATTACCAAAAAAGGAACCATCGTAGACGCTACCTTCGTTGACGCTCCTCGCCAGCGTAATACACGCGAGGAGAACAAAACCATCAAAGAGGGCGGCATCCCGGACGAGTGGAAAAAGGATGAGAACATCCACAAACTTGCCCAAAAGGACACCGATGGCAGATGGACAAAGAAGAACGAGGAAGTCCACTATGGCTACAAAGACCATGTAAAAGCTGATGCGGATAGCAAGCTGATTACAGGCTATCTGGTCACGAGCGCCAATGTTCACGACAGCCAAGCGTTAGCTGGGTTGATTGATGATACAGACGAGGTCCTTTATGCTGACAGCGCCTACAACGGCAAAGCCCTTTTGGCTGCACTTCCTGAGACATTAAAACTCAATGTGCTTGAGAAGGGAACGAGGAATTGTCCCCTAACAGATGAGCAGAAAGCAAACAACAAGGAAAGGTCGAAGGTCCGTGTGCGTATTGAACACATCTTCGGGTTCATGACGATGTCCATGCATGGCATTACTCTGAGGTCTATTGGTAAGCAGCGAGCTGACTTCACCATCGGCTTTTCGAACCTGGTCTACAACATTTGCCGTACTGAAATTTTGAGCCGCGTAGCAGTTTGAGGGGTTAGTGCGCCTATTTCTGAAAAATATCCACAAAACAGGGGCGGAATACGTCCGGGGGTAAGAGTTGGAAGGCTCTAATGCCCCTCGAACCTGTAAAATTTCACCTATAAGTGGAAAACAAACTAAATGGACCTGTTAATAGAGGTTCCCATAATGCTTCCGGTTCAACAGCTCCCCGATGTTCTTGGCCGAGGCGGAAAGGCCGTCATTGGTGGAAAAGGCGATCACCACGGGCCTGCCGCACCGCAGATGGGATTTGGCCGCCATGGTCACCGTTGTATCGGTGATGCCATGGGCCAGCTTTGCCAATGTGTTGCCGGTGCAGGGGGCGATGACCAGCACGTCGATCATCCCCTTTGGTCCCAGCGGCTCCACCGACGGAATATCGTAGAGTACCTCATGGCCTGTCAATTCCTCCAGCTGCTCCAGCAGTGCGTCGGACGTTCCGAACCGCGTATCCGTAAAAGCGGCGTTCTCCGACACGATGGGAATGACCGTCTCGTATTCTTCCGTCAGCCGTTTTAGCGCTGTAAGCGCCTTTTCGTGGGTGCAGAAGGACCCGCACAGGGCAAAACCCACCCGCTCCGTTCTCATAAAATGACCCCCCGTTCTTTTATTATAGTATAAACCGTGTCCCGGATCACGGCCCCCGCCGTCTTGGGCATCAGCTTTCCCGGCAGTCCTCTGGCCCAGATACATTCCAATCCCAAAGCCTCGGCGGCGCTCAAATCGATCCCCTGAACGGACGCCACATCCACGCAGAGGCACTCCGGTTTCAATTCCCGCAGACGATCCGCACCAAATACTGGCTCCGGGACGGTGTTGACCACCACGTCAAACGCGCCCAGATTTCCTTCCAGCCTTCCGATGTCCGCCGTTTCGTATCCATACGCCTTGGCCCATGCAAGACTTTCCGGCCGCCGAGCTGCCGCCGTCACATGGGCGCCCATGGCCGTCAGCCGGTGGCACAGCAGCTTTCCGATGCGCCCAAAGCCCAGCACCAGACACCGACTCCCCAGCAGCGACCGTTCCAAGCGTTCCAAAATCACCTGGACTGTTCCCTCCGCCGTGGCGGCGGCATTGGCCACTGTCAATTCTTCGCGTCGGAAATAGTCGACAAGCTTCAGGTCCAACTCCGCCGCAAGGGCTGCCTGGGCAGGCTTCACCTGTCCCGCCAGGATCAGCTGATCCCGCCGAAGCTGGCGGAACAGCGCCCCCGCGCCCCGCCGCGGGCCTTCTATGTTCAGGGTATCCCCCTCCTTGCACAGCGGCAGCGGCAAAATCATCACCTCCGCCGCTACGGCAGCGTCCCAATCCATTTCTCCGGCCACGCCGCAGGCCGCCACTGTGTATCCGTCCCGGCGCAGCAGCGCCAGCAATTCCTCCTGTCGGCGGTCACCGCCGATGATTCCAAACAGCAAAATCCACGCACCCCCTTGCCCCAGCGTATGACGCCGACGCAAAGCTGTGCGTGGATCTCATCTGATTTTTCCGGCCGCCGTCAGCAGCGCATCCCGGTCATTGGGCAGCGTTCCGTCCATGACCCGGTCCAATAGTCCTTGCAGCGTCCGGCCCACCGCCGGGCCGGACAGTCCCAGCCCCAGCAGATCGTTTCCGTTCACCGCCAGCTGCTTCAGAGAAAAGCAACTTCCCTTTTCCAGTTCCCGGTCCAGCATGGCCTCGATCCGATCGATCTCCTTCTGCCGGCCACGGAATTCCTCCGCCTGCCCCATGTTGTCCGCCCGCTGGATGGTGAGAAGGTACCGGAAATTCCCTTCTCCGAAGCGGTTCAGCATCCGGCGGACGCCCTTTTCCGTCTCCACCCGGTGATCGTGCCACTCCACCAGCTCACCGATCCGTTCCTTGGCAGCATTGTCGAACCGCAGCCGGTCCATGACGCCGTCGGCAATGCGGCGGGAAACCACGCCGTGTCCCATGAAATGTCCGATGCCCTGCGTGTCCAAGGCGAAGCACTCCGGCTTACCCATATCGTGAAACAGCACCGCCCAGCGGAGCACCGAGTCTGACGGCGCGGCGTCCAGAGCATGAAGCGTGTGCTCCCACACGTCATAACAGTGGTGGGGATTCCGCTGGTCAAACCCCACCATCGGCAGGATCTCTGGCAGCACCGCGCCGATCACGTCCGGGTACCGCCGCAGGACGGCCGGGGCCCACGGGCCGCAGAGCAGCTTCGTCAGTTCCTCGTGAACACGCTCCGGGGCCATCTCCCGCAGCAAGTTCCGACAGGTCATCAGTGCCTTGCCGGTTTCCGGTTCGATGGAAAAGCCCAGCACCGCCGCAAACCGCAGGCAGCGCAGGATTCGCAGGGCGTCCTCTGAAAACCGCCGCTCCGGATCGCCCACGCAGCGCAAAATTCCCTCTTGCAGGTCCGCCTGTCCGTCGAATGGGTC
>USNH01000159.1 GCA_900556015.1 uncultured Eubacteriales bacterium
AACGCGGAGGGGCCGTTTCACCCACGGGGCGTTGTGGTCGCCACATCGGAAGACGCCCCCTGCAACGCCATTGACGCCAATTTGATCGAAGATGCCCAGACCGGCGAGCAGTACATGGAAGCCGCTCTTGCAGACGCGGCGCAGGCCAAGCTGCTCGATATCCCGGAGGGCGCGCCCGTGCTGCTCATCGAGCGCCACGTCACAAACCCCGAGGGCGTCACCGTGGAGGAGTACGTGCAGCAGATGATGGACGCCTTGATAGACGTGGACCAGATGATGGACGGCCTGGCGGACGAAAATGAGTCCGGCTATTACCGGGCGGCCAAGGGCAAGCTGTACCTCAGCGATAAGGCGGACACCTTCAGCGACGACAGCTGCGCCGAGTATACCCTGTCCGGCGGCACCATGCAGTGGACCAGCGCCGACACCGACTTTATCGGTGAGCTGTCTGACATCGGCGTGGAGCTGCCCATCCAGTGGACGAAGCAGTAACCCCTTTCCAAAAACCGCTCTGCGGCCCCGGCAGGGGCCGCAGTTTTTTTGCGGACTGCGCCCCTTGCCCGGAGCCGCCGGATGTGCTACACTGATAGGGAATCGTACACACGGAGGACCCCCGCATGAAACGTATTGCCAGTATCCAGGATATCTCGTGTCTGGGCCGCTGCTCGCTGACGGTGGCGCTGCCGGTGATCTCCGCCATGGCGGTGGAGTGCGCCATCGTACCCACGGCGGTGCTCAGCACCCACACCATGTTCCCCGGCTTCATCAGCCGGGACCTGTCGGACCAGCTGCTGCCCATCGCCCGCCACTGGAAAAGCCAGAACGTGACCCTGGACGCCATCTGCACCGGCTATCTGGCCTCCCCCCGGCAGACGGAGGAGGTCTGCGACTTTTTTGACCTGCTGGCAGGGCCGGACACCCTGCTGTTCGTGGACCCGGCCATGGCCGACGGCGGACGGCTGTACAGCGGCTTCGGCCCGGACTTTCCGGCGTATATGCGCCGGGTGGTAAGCCGGGCCCATGTGGCGGTGCCCAACGTGACGGAGGCCTGCCTGCTGACGGACACCCCCTACCGGGAGACGGAGGACCTGTCCTGGTGGCGGGACCTGCTGCGGCGGGTGGGGGACCTGGGGCCCCGCTGCCCGGTGCTCACCGGGGTGCCCTTCGGGCCGGACCGTCTGGGGGTCATGGCCCTGGACCCGGAAAGCGGCGGCATCTTCCAGTATCACACTCCCCGGGTCCACGACCACTTCCACGGCACCGGCGACATCTTCTCCGCCGCCTGCGCCGGGGCCATGGTCCGGGGCAAGGGCCTGCCCGACGCCCTGCGCCTGGCGGCGGATTTCACCCTGGCCTGTATTCAGGCCACCCAGCGGGACCCCAACGCCCCCTGGTACGGGGTGGAGTTTGAGAAGGCCCTGCACCTGCTGCCGGGGCTGCTGGAGCGGTGATTCTCCCCCGTCCAGGGAGGTTCTTCGGAAATTTTGCTGAAAATCCCTAAAAATATAGTTGTCAGAACCGGCAAAATATTATATAATCCATATGTTGAGCGAATGCGCGGCGGGAAAAGCCGCGCTTGTACAGAAAACGAAGGGAGAACAACCACTATGACTGCCAACGACATCCGCAACATCGCCCTGCTGGGCCACGGCGGCTCCGGCAAGACCTCTCTGGCCGAGCAGATGCTCTTTATGACCAAGGGCACTGACCGCCTGGGCCGCACCGCCGACGGCAACACCACCTGCGACTATGACGCCGAGGAGATCAAGCGCCAGATTTCCATTTCCCTGGCCTTTGCTCCCGTGAATTATAAGGGCGTGAAGATCAACGTGATGGACGCCCCCGGCAACTTCGACTTCTCCGGCGAGGCTCTGTCCGCCATCCGCGCCGCCGAGTGCGCCGTGCTGGTGGGCGCCGCCAAGGACGGCCTGTCCGTGGGCATGGAGCGCTCCTGGAAGATGCTGGGCAAGAAGCCCCGGATGATCTTCATCAACCGCACCGATGAGGACAACAGCGACTACGCCTCCTGCCTGGACGCCCTGAAGGGCAAGTTCGGCCAGGCCATCGCGCCCATCGTGGCTCCCGTGATCGACGGCAACAAGAAGGTCACCGCCATTGTGGACCTGCTGCACAACACCGCCTATGAGGTCAAGGGCGGCAAGGCCGCTGCCTGCGCCATCCCCGCCGACATGGCCGACGAGGTGGAGGCCCTGCGCGCCGAGCTGATGGAAGCCGCCGCCGGCGCCGACGAGGAGCTGATGGAGAAGTTCTTCGACACCATGGAGCTGTCCGCCCAGGATATGGCCAAGGGCCTGAAGATCGGCGTCCGGGATGGCAGCGTCTGCCCCGTGCTGTGCGGCTCCGCCAACACCGGTCTGGGCGTGGAGATGCTGCTGCAGACCATCGTGGACCTGGCTCCCGTGGCCACCGATATGCCCGCCGAGGCCGCTCAGGATGACGACGGCAACGACATCCAGGTGGCCTTCGATCCCAACGGCCCCACCGCCGCCATCGTCTTCAAGACCATCTCCGACCAGTACGGCAAGTACTCCATGATCAAGGTCATCCGCGGCAAGGTCACCAGCGATATGTCCCTGTATAACATGACCACCGGCAACACTGAGAAACTGGGCCGTCTGTATGTCATGAAGGGCAAGAAGGCCGAGGAGACCAAGGAGATCTGCTGCGGCGACATCGGCGCTATTGGCAAGATGGACAAGGTCAAGACCGGCGATACCCTGTGCGAGCCCAAGACCTACGTCAAGTTCGCGCCCTTGGCCTTTGCTCCCGCCTGCTACGAGCGGGCCATCTCCCCCAAGACCAAGCAGGAGATCGAGAAGCTGGGCACTGGCCTGAACAAGCTGAACGAGGAAGACCCCACCTTCTCCGTCACCAACAACGCCGAGACCCGCCAGACCGTTATCTCCGGCGCGGGCGACATTCAGATCGACGTGCTGTGCAGCAAGCTGAAGAGCCGCTTCGGCGTGGACGCGGAGCTGGACACCCCCCGCGTCGCTTACCGCGAGAAGATCCGCAGCACCGTCCGCAAGCAGGGCCGCTATAAGAAGCAGACCGGCGGCAGCGGCCAGTTCGGCGACGTGCATATCATCTTCGAGCCCCAGAGTGAGCAGGAGGATATGATCTTCGAGGAGAACGTGTTCGGCGGCTCTGTGCCCAAGAACTACTTCCCCGCCGTGGAAAAGGGCCTGCGCGAGAGCTGCCTGCACGGCGTGCTGGCCGGCTATCCCGTGGTGTTCCTGAAGGCCACCCTGGTGGACGGCTCTTACCACCCCGTGGACTCCTCCGAAATCGCGTTCAAGCTGGCCGCCAACTTGGCGTTCAAGGCCGCTCTGCCCGAGGCCAAGCCCGTGCTGATGGAGCCCATCGGCGAGCTGAAGGTCACTGTGCCCGACAACTACGTGGGCGATGTTATGGGCGACCTGAACAAGCGCCGTGGCCGCGTCATGGGCATGAACCCCACCGGCGACGGTGAGACCGTGCTGGAGGCCGAAGTCCCCATGGCCGAGATGATGAGCTATGCCATCGACCTGCGGTCCATGACCCAGTCCCGCGGCACGTTCACCTTCACCTTCGTCCGCTATGAGGATTGCCCCGCTGCGGCCCAGGAGAAGGCCATTGCCGAGGCCAAGGCTCTGGCCGAAGCCGAATAAACTGACATCCAAAGCCAAGACCTCCGGCTTCGCCGGAGGTCTTGTGGGCTTGCCCGCGTATGCCTTCTGGCAGGCATTGAGGATATAAACTATGAACTATCGCATCATTTTCCATACGACGGGCAAGGTCCTGCTGGCGGAGGCGGGGCTGCTGGCCCT
>USNH01000160.1 GCA_900556015.1 uncultured Eubacteriales bacterium
CGGTAAGGTATATCAGTCCAATGCCGGCGCTGCCGGTGCCGCCGGCCCCGATATGGGCGGTGCGGCCGGTGCGGGCGCTGCCCCCGATGACGGTGTGGTAGACGCCGATTACCGTGAGGTAGACGATAACTAACCGAAAAACAAATTGTAATGGGGCGCGCAGAGGCAGTTTTGCCGCTGCGCTGTCCTGCTTGCAGAGGATAAAACCATTTTCTCTGCATGATCCTGTAATAAAGGGTGAGATGAATGGCAGAGAAAAGAGATTACTATGAGGTGCTGGGCCTGCAAAAGGGCGCCAGCGAGGATGAAATAAAAAAGGCCTTTCGCCAGCTGGCGAAGAAGTACCACCCCGACCTGAACCCCGGCGATAAGGAAGCCGAGGCTAAGTTCAAGGAGGTCAACGAGGCGTACGAGGTGCTCTCCGATAAGGAGAAGCGCCAGCGGTATGATCAGTTCGGCTTTGCCGGAGTGGACCCCAGCTATGGCGGCGGTGCGACCGGTGGAGCAGGCGGTTTTGGCGGCGGCTTCGGTGGCTTTGGCGATTTGGGCGACCTGTTCGGAGATATCTTCGGCGGAGGCGGCTTTGGCGGCTTTGGCAGCGGCCGGGTAAGGGACCCCAATGGGCCCATCCGCGGCGAGCACCGGGAAGCGCAGGTTACTATCTCCTTTATGGAGGCGGTAAAGGGCTGCACCAGGGATATTAAGGTCTCCCGCCTGGAAAACTGCAGTGAATGCGGCGGCAGCGGCGCCAAGAAGGGTACCAGCCCCGAAACCTGCCCCGATTGCCACGGCACCGGCCAGGTGACCGTGCGGCGTCAGACCGCCATCGGCGTAATGCAGATGCAGCAGCCCTGCGCCCGCTGCGGCGGACGGGGTCGCATCATCAAGGAGCCCTGCCCCAAGTGCGGCGGCAAGGGCCGTGTCAAGGTCAGCAAGACCGTGACCGTCAATATCCCTGCCGGCATTGATGACGGCCAGACCGTAGCGGTGCGCGGCCAGGGCGACAGCGGCCGCAACGGCGGTCCCGCCGGTGATCTGCGGGTGACAGTCAGCGTCCGGCCCGATCCGCTCTTTGAGCGTGACGGCTATGATATCTGGTGCGAGATCCCCATTACCTTTGCCCAGGCGGCTATGGGTGATGACATTGTAGTCCCCACCGTGGATGGCAAAGTGAGCTACCATGTGCCGGAGGGCACCCAAAGCGGGACGGTATTCCGCCTGCGGGATAAGGGTGTACCCGCCCTGAACGGCCGCGGCCGCGGCGACCAGTACGTCACCGTGACGGTGGAGACGCCCCGCAACCTGACGAAAGAGCAGAAGGAAGCGCTGCGGAGGTTCAGCGAGTCGCTGGGCGAGAGCAACTACGAGAAGCGCAAGAGCTTCTTCAAGAAGAAGTGAGGCCGGGTCATGTATCTAGCGGATTATCATACCCATTCCAGCGTGTCGCCTGACGGGTCTGTCACCGTGTCGGAGCTGGCCGGGGCGGCCATCGACCGCGGGCTGAACGAGATATGCGTTACCGACCACGTGGACACCGTTCTGTGGGGCAGTCACCTGCCCCGCACCAGCTTCGACTGGGCCGCCGTGGCGCGGCAGGTGGCGGAGGCACGGCAGCGCTGCGGCGACCGGCTGACCATCCGCATGGGCGCGGAGCTGGGCGAAGCGCCCATGGCCTTCGACCGGGCGGAAAAGCTGCTGGCCGACGCGCCGGAGCTGGACTTCGTCATCGGGTCGGTACACATGGCCGGAGAAAAATTTCACCATTTTGACCTATATTACATTGAAAAACGGGACGAAACGTATTATCATAGCGTTATAGACAGCTATTTGGACGATGTGCTGGCGCTGGCCCGGTGGGGCAAGTTCAGCGTGCTGGGCCATCTGACGCTGCCGCTGCGGTACATGAACGAGAACCTGGGCGAGCACATGACGTTTGAAGGCCACGAGGAGCAGTGCCGGGAGATCTTCCGCACGCTGATCCAAAACGGCTGCGGCATCGAGTGCAACACCAACCGGGGCAACACGCCGCTGCCGGACGCGCCGCTGCTGCGGCTGTACCGGGAGCTGGGCGGCGAGATCATCACCTTGGGCTCGGACGCACACGACACGCGGTATGTGGGCTGCGCCATCCGGGAGCGGCAGGAGCTGCTGCGCCAGTGCGGCTTCCGCTATTTCACCACGTTCGAGGGCGGCAGACCCGCTTTCCGACCGCTATAATAGAAAAGGAGACTACGATATGAAGATCGCCATCGCCTGTGACCACGGCGGCTACCTGCTGAAGCAGGATCTGCTGATCTGGATGGAGGAAAACGACATCGAGTACGAGGACTTTGGGTGCTTCTCCACGGAGAGCGTGGACTATCCCGTTTTCGCCGAGAAGGCGGCCCGCGCCGTGGCGGACGGCACGTGCGACAGGGGTGTGGTCATCTGCACCACCGGCATCGGCGTCAGCATCGCCGCCAACAAAGTGCCGGGCATCCGCTGCGCCCTGTGCACCGACAGCTTGCAGGCGGAGATGACCCGCCGCCACAACGACGCCAACGTGCTGGCCCTGGGTGCGGGCATCACCGGTCCGAACCTGGCCAAGCGGATGCTGGAGCTGTTTTTGAACACGGAGTTCGAGGGCGGACGCCACGCACGCCGCGTGGCGCTGCTGGACGCCATCCGCTGAGGGCAGACCTATGGCAACAAAGGGATACAGCAGCTACCACGGGCGGGTCTCCCCGGGGAAGATCGCGCTGATCGTGGTGCTGGTGCTGATATTGCTGGGGGCGATCGCCTATCTAGTGGTGCAGAACTACCTGGTGTACGACGAGTCGGGCCAGGTGCATTTGGAGCTGCCGTTTTTCCAGGAGAAGGACAACGACGGCGGCACAGAGCCGGACGGCAGCGGTCAGCCCGGGCTGGACGACGCGGATTTTGACCGGGTAGAACCGGAGTTCCCCCACGTGAAGGTGCAGGCGCTGCACGGCGTGCGGCTGCCGGACGACTGTTTGTGGTGGGGCGCGGACTATATCATGACAAAATTAGCGCCGGAGGACATGGTGCTGGCAGTGAAGCGCACCACCGGCGGCATCACTTACGCCACGGAGGCACAGCCGCCCCAGGGCGTGGTGGTGGAGACGGGGCGGCCTCTTGACTGCCTGAAATCGCTGCTGGCTGCCGACCGCTGGACGGTGGGGCACATCGTGTGCTTCAGCGACAGCGCCTTTGCCAGGGCGCGGACGGACTGCGCCTTGACACGGGAGGACGGCGCGCTGTGGTACGACGACCAGGGGCAGGCGTGGCTCGACCCCACCGACCCGGAGGTGCTGCGGTATCTGACGGCGCTGTGCAAGGAGTGCGGCGAGCTGGGCTTTGACGAGGTGCTGCTGGACAGCTTCTGCTATCCCACCGGCGGCGACACGGCGGCCATCGCCAACGACGACGGCGACCGGGCGCAGATCCTGACCGACGTGGCCAAATCGCTGCGGAGCTGTCTGCCGGAGGGCGTGGCGCTGTCGGTGACGTACCGGGGCGGCGGCGACCTGACGCTGGCGCAGCTGGCCGACCTGTTCGACCGCATCTACGTGCCGGCGGCGGACTACGACGCGGCGGCGGCACAGCTGGGCAGTCAGTTTGACGCGGATACGCGGCTGGTGTCCATCACCGGCCAGGCCACCGGGACGGGCAGCTATATGCTGGTGCAGTAGGTATGAGACGCGAAAAGAGAAACCGCCGTGAGGCGGTTTCTCTCAGGCTGTCGAAAAAGCCTTTGGCTCTTTCGACAGCCTGAAATAATGTCGTTATTTTTGTGCCGCCTTGCGGCACGAAAAT
>USNH01000161.1 GCA_900556015.1 uncultured Eubacteriales bacterium
GATGGTCTCGAAATCCTGGACCTCCAGCAGCCGCATGGCGGCTTCAAATATTTGCAGCTTCGTCTGTTCCGCCTGTATCTGGCGGGCGGTTTTTTGCAGATGTTCCATGTCCGAAGCCTCCTCCCCGTTTTTCCCCATTATAGCAGGTATTCTCCCAGTTGCAAGTAAAATCTTTCCGAACTCTGTAGCTTGATGGAAAAATTAAATCAGAAAATTGAAAATTCTTGTTGATTTTTTCACAGTTATGTATCATAATAGAACGTGTTCATGGAACGAGTTCTATGAATATGTTCTGCAAATTTTCAAATAGGAGGAGAGTATGGCTAAGTTCATTACCGCGAAAGAAGCAGCGGAGCTGATCCCCGATGGTGCTACCGTAGCCGTGGCCGGGCTGGGCGTATCCGGCTGGGCTGAAGAGATCGGCTGCGCAATTCGGGATCGCTACAAGGAGACAGGCCACCCGAAAAATCTGTACCTCAAACAAGGCAGCGCCATGGGCGACCATGGCTACGGCAATAACTTCCTGGGCTGGGACAAGCAGCCGCTGCCGGAGGGCATGGAAAAGCCCGCAGGCGTCCGCGGCACATCCCGTCTGGGCGAGGCCGGCGAGGGCCTTGTGACCCGCTGGACCGGCGCTCACGTCATGAGCGCCGATGCATTGAACGCCTTGGCGGCTCAGGGCAAGATCACCGGCAACTGCGTGCCCCAGGGCGTGGCCGTGAATCTGTGGCGCGAGATCGCCGCCGGTCGGCCCGGTCTGCTGACCAAAGTGGGCCTGGGCACATTTATCGACCCTCGCCTGGAGGGTGGCCGCATGAACAAAGAGACTCAGGAGGACGCCGCTGAGTTGGTGACCTTCGGCGGTGAGGAATATCTCTTCTACAAGAGCTTCCCTGTGGATGTGGCTCTGCTCCGCGGCACGGTGGCCGATGAAAACGGCAACATCTCCTTTATGCACGAGGGTATCATCAACGAGGGCTTATCCGTGGCCTCCGCCACCCGCAACAGCGGCGGCATCGTCATCGTGCAGGTGGAGTATTTGGCCAAGGCCGAGTCCCTTAACCCCAAAGAAGTGAAGATCCCCGGCATTTTGGTGGACTACGTGGTGCAGGCGAAAGACCCCAAATCCAGCTGGCAGGCCGAGGGCGTGTATTATGAGCCCTCTTTTTCCGGCCAAATCCGCCGCCCTATCGCCACGCTGCCCCCCATGCCCCTGGACGAGCGGAAGGTCATCGCCCGCCGCTGCGCCATGGAGGTACAGCCCGGCGGTGTGCTGAACCTGGGTGTGGGCATCAGCTCCGGCGTGGGCAACATTTTGGCTGAGGAGGGCTGCATCAGTGAGATCACCATGTGCAGCGAGTCCGGAATGATCGGCGGCGTTCCCTGCCCCCTGCCCAACTTCGGAAGCAGCTACAACCCCGAGTGTACGTTGGAGCACAACGCCACCTTCGACATCATTGACGGCGGCGGTCTGAACATGACTTGCCTGGGCCTAGGCGAATGCGATGAAGACGGCAACATCAACGTCTCCAAGTTCGGTTCACGGCTCATCGGTCCTGGCGGTTTCATCGACATCACCAGCGCCACCAAAAAGGTGGTGTTCTGCGGCACATTCATGGGCAAGCAAAAGACCCGCGTGGGCGACGGCAGGCTGGTCATCGAGCAGGAGGGCACGGTGAAGAAGTTCCTGAAGCACGTGCAGCAGGTCACCTTCGCCGGCACGCACGTCAAGCCCGATCAGCGCGTGCTGTATGTCACGGAGCGCTGTGTCATGGAACTGCTGAACGGAAAAATGACCATCACGGAAATTGCTCCCGGCATCAATCTTGAAAAGGACGTGCTGGCGCACATGGACTTCGTCCCCGCCGTGTCCCCCGATCTGAAGGTCATGGATGCCGGTCTGTTCTGCGAGAAGTGGGGCAGCCTGCGGGCGCATTTGGATAAAAAATAAGCATTCACTCTTGCAATAAATACAAGGAGGAAAACCAATGATTTTGGACAAGAAGTATGAGATGCAGCGCAAGCTGTTCCGTCAGTTCGCGGAGACGGAGTTCACCAAGGAAATTCAGGACGAGCTGGACAACACCGGCGAGTTCAACTGGGATATGCACAAGAAGATGGCCAAGTACGGCTTCATGGGCGTGAAGATCCCCAAGGAGTACGGCGGCGCAGGCTGCGACTACCTGTCCTACGCCCTGATGGTGGAGGAGTTCGCCCGTGTGGACGCGGTGCTGTCCATCTACGCCAACACCTCCAACTCCCTGGGCGGCGGCCCGCTGATGCTGGCCGGTAACGAGGCCCAAAAGCAGAAGTATCTGCCCGCAGTAGCCAGCGGCGAGAAGATCCTGGTGTTCGCCCTGACCGAGCCGGGTGCAGGCTCTGACGCCGGCGGCACGACCACCACCGCCGTGCAGGACGGTGATGACTTTATCCTCAATGGCCGCAAGTGCTTCATCTCCGGTGCGCCCATGGCCGACTGGTGCATCGTGTTCGCCAAGACCGACCTGACCGCCAAGGGCAGTAAGGGTATCTCCATGTTCATCATGGATATGAAGCTCCCCGGCGTGTCCCTGGGCGCGCACGAAAAGAAGATGGGCATCAACGGCTATCCCACCTGCGATGTGGTGATGGAGGATGTCCGCGTCCCCAAGGATTGCCTGGTTGGCCCACTGCACAAGGGCTTCCAGTACGCTATGAAGACGCTGGACGGCGGCCGTCTGGGCATGGCTGCCCAGGCCGTGGGTGTGGCCCAGTCCGCACTGGACGAAGCTGTGAAGTACGCCAAGGAGCGCAAGCAGTTCGGCAAGCGCATCGCCGACTTCCAGGGCATCAGCTTTATGATCGCTGAGATGGCCGCCGATGTGGAGGCCGCCCGCCAGCTGGTGTACCACGCGGCAGAACTGAAGGACGCCAACAGCCCCGAGGCCACCACCGCCTGCTCCATCGCCAAGTATTTCGCCGCCGAGGCCGCCAACCGCTGCGCCTATAAGGCCGTGCAGATCCACGGCGGCTATGGCTACATCCGTGAGTACAAAGTGGAGCGCATCTACCGCGACGCCCGTATCTGCAGCATCTACGAAGGTACGACCCAGGTTCAGCAGATGGTCATTGCCGGCAATCTGCTGAAGAAATAAGAAGGAGGTATTTGGACAATGAAAATTATGGTAACGGTAAAGCAAGTTCCCGACACCTCCGGCAAAGTCGCCGTAAATCCCGATGGTACTCTGGATCGTGCGTCCATGCAGACCATCATCAACCCCGATGACCTGAACGCCGTGGAGGCCGCCCTGACTCTCAAGGACGAGCTGGGCTGCAAGGTCGTGGCGTTCACCATGGGCCCTCCCCCCGCCGAGGGCATGCTGCGTGAGCTGATGGCCATGGGCGTGGACGAGGCCGTTCTCATCACCGCCCGCGAGTTCGGCGGTTCTGATACCTACGCCACCTCCCAGATCATCGCCGCCGCCATCGACACCTACGGTGTGGACGCCGATGACATCGTGTTCGCCGGCCGTCAGGCCATCGACGGCGATACCGCACAGGTCGGCCCCCAGATCGCTGAGAAGTTGCATCTGCCCCAGGTCACCTACGCCGGCGAGATCACCAAGGACGGCGACACCCTGACCGTCAAGCGCATGCTGGAGGACGGCTATATGACCGTCCAGGTGCAGACCCCCTGCATGATCACCTGCATCAAGGAGCTGAACGAGCCCCGCTATATGTCCGTGGGCGGCATTGAGGAATGCTGGAGCAAGCCTCTGGTCACCATGACCTATGAGACGCTGAAGGATCATCCCCTGATTGAC
>USNH01000162.1 GCA_900556015.1 uncultured Eubacteriales bacterium
CAGGACGCCGTTGGTGGCCACCATCAGGCATACGAACACACAGGCCAGACCCAGGAACGTCAGGTGATAGGCCGCCGCCTCGGCGGTCTCCGGCACCGCGGGATAGAGCAGCTGCAGGATAGGCCTCGCCAGCACCGACAGTCCCACGCCGGCGGGCAGGGCCGCCAGCACCGTCAGCTTCAGCGCCGCCCCGGCCGCTTTTCCGGCAGCAGCGCGGTCGCGGCGGGTCAGCGCGGCGGATACCGCCGGCATCAGGCTTACCGACAGGGGATAGATAAATGACGGCGGCAGCATGAACAGCGTCATGCCGAAGGTGTATTCGCCATACAGGGCGGTGGTCTCCGCCGTTGTATAGCCAAGCGTGTCCCGCAGGGTGGCCGTCACCAGCGCCTGGTCCAGCAGGGTGATCAGGCTCATGCCCGCCGCGCCCACGGTGATGGGTATGCCGGTCCGCAGCAGCTCCCGCAGTACGCGGCTGCTTGCCGGGGGTACGTCGCGCACTTCCGGCAGTGCGGCCCGCCGGGGCAGCAGCAGGGCGGTGACCAGCAGGCCCAGGCCCGCCCCGGCGGTGACACCGCCGATGGCCCCGGCGGCGCACAGGTCCGTCCCCGCACCCTGCCGCAGCAGGTACAGGCACAGCCCCAGCCCGATGAGCAGCTTACCGGCGGACTCCGCCACCTGTCCGGCGGCGGTAGGCACCATATCGCCCAGCCCCTGGGAATAGCCCCGCAGCGCCGCCGACAGGCATACCAGCAGCACCGCCGGCCCCAGCGTCCGCAGGGCCGGGGCCGCGTCCGGATCATGGAGCGCGGCGGCCAAGGCCTCCGGCAGCAGGCACATAACGGCGGAGCACACCAGCCCCAGCGCCGCCAGCAGGCACAGCGCACCCAGCAGCAGGAAGACAGTGCGTTTTTTCACGGCAGATTTTAGTTGAAGCTGCCGAGCTGCTTGCCCGAGAGCACGTGGAAATGGATGTGGTGGACGGTCTGTCCGGCGAGCTCGCCGACATTCGTCACCACGCGGTATCCATCTGCGAAGCCCTGCTCCTTCGCGATCTTCGCGATGACCGCGTAGATGTGGCCGATGACGGCGGCGTTCTCCTCCGTCGCCTCGGCGGCGGAAGCGAAATGCTGCTTCGGCACGACGAGGAAGTGCGTCGGCGCGAGCGGCGCAATGTCGAGGAACGCCAGGCACTGGTCGTCCTCATAGACCTTGGTTGTTGGGATCTCGCCGTGGATGATCTTGCAGAACAGGCAATCAGACATATTCGTTCCTCCTTACTCCTTCACGTTCGCCGCGACGAAATCGTCCACGGCTGCCAGCGCATCGTCGACCTTCAGCACGTTCGTGCCGCCGCCCATGGCGCTGTCCGGCTTGCCGCCGCCCTTGCCGCCGCACACGGCGGACACGGTTTTAACCAGATCGCCAGCCTTCACGCCCCGCGCCACGGCCTCCTTGCCGCACACCGCCAGGAACGTGACCTTCTCGCCCTGCACGCTGGCCAGCACGCCCACCACGGCAGGGTCTTTATCCCGCAGGAAGTCGCCCATGACCCGCAGCGCGGCGGCGTCCACGCCCTGCCGCGTGCCGGTGATGATGTGCAGCCCGTCCACGGTCTTGGCGGAGGCCAGGATCTGCTTGGCCTCGCCCATGGACGCCTCGCTCTTGAATTTCTCCAGCGCCTGGCGCAGGGTCTTCATCTCGGCGGCCTGCTGCTCCAGCCGCTCCACCAGCGTCTCCGGCGCGGACTTGAAGAACTGGGCGGCGCGGGTGAGCATACCGCGGCTGTGGCGCATCTCCTCCAGCGTAGCCTTGCCGGTGGTGGCCTCGATGCGGCGCACGCCGGAGGCCACGCTGCTCTCGCTCTTGATGCGGAACGGGCCGGCCTTGGCGGTGTTGTCCAGATGCGTACCGCCGCACAGCTCCATGGAGAAGTCGCCCATGGTGACGACGCGGACGGTCTGACCGTACTTCTCGCCGAAGGTGGCCACCGCGCCCCGGGCCTTGGCCTCGGCGATGGGCAGTTCCTCGGTGGTGATGTCCATGCCCTCCAAAATCGCGTCGTTGACCATATCCTCCACCCGGTTCAGCTCGTCGGGGGTGATGGCCTCGAAGTGGGTGAAGTCGAACCGCAGGCGATCCGGCTCAACGAGAGAACCGGCCTGGTGTACGTGGTCGCCCAGCACCTTCGTCAGCGCCGCGTCCAGCAGATGGGTGGCAGAGTGGGCGCGGCGGATGGCGGCGCGGCGCTCCGTGTCGATGGCGGCGGTGACGGTGTCGCCCACGGACAGACTGCCCTCCGCCAGCTTGCCGTAATGCATGAACTTGCCGCCCTTGTTCTTCTGCACATCGCTGACGGTGAACACCACGCCCTCGGCGGTCAGCACGCCGTGGTCGGCCACCTGGCCGCCCATCTCGGCGTAGAACGGGGTCTTGTCCAGCACCACCATGGCGTCCATGCCGGAGACGATCTCCTCCGCCTGCTCACCCTCCACCACGATGGCCAGCACCTTCGCGCCCTCCACCGTGTCGTGGTCGTAGCCCATGAACTCTGTGGCGGGCATATCCTTGCCGAACTCCACGCCGGCCCAGCCCAGGTCGCCCAAGGCCTTGCGGGCCTCCCGGGCGCGCTCCTTCTGCTCGGTCATCAGCGCCTTGAAGGCGTCCTCATCCACGGTCATTCCCGCCTCGGCGGCCATTTCCGCCGTCAGGTCGATGGGGAAGCCGAAGGTGTCGTACAGCTTGAAGGCGTCCGCGCCGGAGAACACGGTCTCGCCTCTCTCCTTGTGTCCGGCCAGCATCTCGTTGTAGATGCGGATGCCGCCGTCGATGGTGCGGGCGAAGTTCTCCTCCTCGGTGCGGATGACCTTGGTGATATAGCTCTGCTTCTCCCGCAGGTCGCCGTACTGGCACTCGTTCTCGTGTACCACGGTGTCCACCACCTGATACAAAAACGGCTCGTTCACGCCCAGCAGCTTACCGTGGCGGGCGGCCCGGCGCAGCAGACGGCGCAGCACGTAGCCCCGGCCCTCGTTGCTGGGCAGGATGCCGTCGCAGATCATAAACGTGGCGGAGCGGATGTGGTCGGTGATGACGCGCAGGCTCACGTCCCGCTGATAGCTCTCGCCGTAGTGCGCCCCGGTCAGTTCGCTGACCTTGTGGGTGATGTTCATCACCGTGTCCACGTCGAACAGGCTGTCCACGTTCTGACACACGCAGGCCAAGCGCTCCAGGCCCATGCCGGTGTCGATGTTCTTCTGCTTCAGCTCGGTGTAGTTGTTGTGGCCGTCGTTGTCGAACTGGGAGAACACGTTGTTCCAAATTTCGATATAGCGGTCGCAGTCGCAGCCCACGGTGCAGCCGGGCTTGCCGCAGCCGTACTTCTCGCCCCGGTCATAGTAGATCTCGGAGCAGGGGCCGCAGGGGCCGGAGCCGTGCTCCCAGAAGTTGTCCGCCTTGCCGAACTTGAAGATCCGGTCCTCGGGAATACCGATCTCCTCATGCCAGATGCGGAAGGCCTCATCGTCGGCGGGGGTGGTCTCGTTGCCGGCGAACACGGAGGGATACAGACGGTTGGGGTCCAGACCCACCCACTCGGGGCTGGTCAGGAATTCCCACGCCCAGTGGATGGCCTCGTTCTTGAAGTAATCGCCAAAGGAGAAGTTGCCCAGCATCTCAAAATAGGTGCCGTGGCGGGCAGTGTGGCCGATGTTCTCAATATCGCCGGTGCGGATGCACTTCTGGCAGGTGGTGACCCGGTGACGGGGCGGCTCCTGCTCGCCGGTGAAG
>USNH01000163.1 GCA_900556015.1 uncultured Eubacteriales bacterium
GGCCGATGCCTGCCAGCCCGCTTTGGGCAAATTCCTCCGCCGACATGGAGTAGTCTGCGTACTGGAACACGGTGAACAGGCTTCCGCGGTAGGAAGTCCCGTCCTCATAGACAGACTTCGCGCAAAACTCCCACATGGCGGAATTGTAGGGAAGGAAGGAATCCTGCACCACCTCATACTTCCCCACCCAGCTATCGGGCAGCAGCACCGTCACGCCGATGCCTGCCAACTCCACCGTCTCCTGCTGCGTGGGGACTTCCGTGACCGTCTCCCGGCTGAACGCCAGCGCGCCCACCGCGCCGCTGCACGCCATCAGCACGATAACGGCGGCGATGCCCGCTATTTTCCGCCGCAGGCCGCTCCGCCGCTGCCGCCCGTAGTTGGGCACGTGCTCCGCCTGCGCCACCAGCCGGTCATCCATATTGCCGATCCGCTGGGAAAGCTGCTCCTTATTCATATCTCCACCCCTTCACTTTCCAGATAGTCCCGGAGCTTTCGCCGCATGGCCAGCAGCATGGATTTCACCTTGCTCTCGCTGAAGCCGGTGGCTTCGCAGATCGCCCCGATAGAGTCAAAATACCAGTACCGCCGGATGAAAACATCCCGCTTCTCCCGGCTCTGCTCCCAAAGAAACGCGTCAATGATCCGTTCGATGCGCCGGTTCTCCATCTCGTCCTCCACGCCGTCCGTCCCGGAAACACAGTCTCCCAGCTCCTCCAGTGAGACGACCGCAGCGGGATTTCGCTTGGCGGCGGACAGATATTCCCACTTTTTCAGCGCCAAATTCCGAGTAATACGACTGACGAACACGGAAAACCGGCTGGGTCTTTGCTCGGGAATGGCGTTCCAAACGGCGAAATAGGTGTCGTTCAGACATTCCTCACAGTCCTCCGGGGCTTTCAGAATGTTGCGGGCGATGCTGCCGCACAGCCCGCCGTATTTCGTGGCAGTGGCCTCGATAGCCGTCTCGTCGCGCTGCCAGTACAGGCCGATGAGCGCCGTATCTTCCAAAGAAATCACTCCCTTGCCGTTTTTTATGAAGGCCGCCTTCACCTATACAGTACGGTTTTCCGCCGTTTCGTCGCGGTGCTTTTAAAAAATCTTAGCATATTTCCCTCATCACTTCAACCATGCCCCTTCCCCGCTATTCTCCAACTACTATCACGCCTGCGCTGGCTGCCCTTGCATTCCCGTCTTGTTTTTGTGTCGGCGGTATGGTATTATTACCGTGAAATATTGTGCAAAGCGCACGAAGGAGAGAACGACTATGGCCACATTTACTGTGAACGGCGCTGCCGTTACCGTAGAAAAGAACCAAAAGCTCATCCGCTTCCTGCGGGACGAGCTGCATCTGACCTCCGTGAAGGACGGGTGCAGCGAGGGCGCCTGCGGCACGTGCCATGTGCTCATCGACGGCAAGCCCACCAAGGCCTGCATCCCTCAGACGGACAAGCTGGAGGGCAAGACCATCCTCACCGTGGAGGGTCTGACCGACTGGGAAAAGCAGGTCTACACCTTCGCCTTCGGCGAGGCGGGCGCGGTGCAGTGCGGCTTCTGCATCCCCGGCATGGTGATCTCCGCCAAGGGATTGCTGGACGTGAACCCCGACCCCACCCGTGAGGAGGCGGCCTTTGCCATCCGCAACAACATCTGCCGCTGCACCGGCTACGTGAAGATCATCGACGGCATCCTGCTGGCGGCGAAGATCTTCCGGGAGGGCAAGCTGCCCCAGGCATCCGCTGACGACTGGCAGATGGGCAGCCGCGTCCAGCGTTTGGACGTGGCGGAGAAGGTGCAGGGCTACGGCCAGTACCCCGACGACGTGTACGTGGACGGCATGTGCTACGGCGGCGCGGTACGCAGCCAGTACGCCCGTGCCCGGGTGCTGTCCATCGACACCAGCGAGGCCGAGGCGCTGCCCGGCGTGGTCTGCGTGGCCACGCAGAAGGACATCCCCGGCAAGGTCAACGTGGGCCACATCAAGAAAGACCAGCCCACCCTTATCGGCGTGGGCGAGATCACCCACTATTTGGGCGACAGCGTGGCGCTGATCTGCGCCGTGGATCAGGAGACGGTGGAGGCCGCCAAGAAGCTGGTGAAGGTGGAATACGAGGTGCTGCCCGCCATCCATAACCCGGCGGAGGCCGCCGCGCCCGGTGCGCCGTTGGTGTTTGAGGGCGACGAGAGCAACGTGCAGGCGTACAAGCACGTGTCCCGCGGCGACGCGGAGACCGCCATCAAAAATTCCAAATATGTGCTGACGGAGCACTTCTCTACCCCCTGGACGGAGCACGCCTTCCTTGAGCCGGAGTGCTGCGTGGCGCTGCCCCTGGACAACGGCGGCGTGAAGCTGCTGACCACGGATCAGAGCGCCCACACCACCATGCACGAGTGTGCCGCCATGCTGGGCGTGGACTATGACCACTGCCAGGTACAGAATATGCTGGTGGGCGGCGGCTTCGGCGGCAAGGAAGATATGTCCGTGCAGCACCATGCGGCGCTGCTGTGCTACCTGACTCGAAAGCCCGTCAAGTTCAAGCTCAGCCGCCAGGAGTCCATTCTGGTCCACCCCAAGCGCCACGCCTTCGACATGGACTTCACCATGGGCTGCGACGAAAACGGCATCATCCAGGGCGTGAAGGCCAGCGTGGTGTCCGACACCGGCGCGTTCGCCTCCCTGGGCGGCCCGGTGCTGGAACGGGCCTGCACCCACGCCGCAGGGCCGTACGCCTACGAGAATTTTGAGATCGAGGGCCGCGCCTACTACACCAACAACCCGCCCGCCGGCGCGTTCCGGGGCTTCGGCGTGACCCAGACCTGCTTCTGCACGGAGACGCTGCTGAACCAAATGGCGGAGCTGGTGGGCATCTCCCCCTGGGAGATCCGCTACCGCAACGCCATCCGTCCCGGCGGCGTGCTGCCCAACGGGCAGATCGTGGACGATTCCACCGGCCTGGTGGAGACGCTGGAGGCCATCAAGCCCGCCTATGACGAGGCGGTGCGAAACGGCGACCCGGTGGGTCTTGCCTGCGCCATGAAGAACGCCGGCGTGGGCGTGGGTCTGCCCGACTGGGGACGCTGCAAGCTCATCGTGGAGGACGACGGAAAGGTACACATCTACTCCGGCGCAAGCTGCATCGGCCAGGGATTGGGCACGGTGCTGGTGCAGGTGGTGGTGACCAACACCGGGCTGCACCGGGACGACATCGTGTACGAGCGCAGCAACACCTGGATCGCGCCGGACTCCGGCGACACCTCCGGCAGCCGTCAGACGCTGGTGACGGGCGAGGCCACTCGCCGGGCCTGTGAAAAGCTGAAGGCGGAGCTGGACAAGGGCAATACGCTGGCTGATCTGAAGGGCCGGGAGTTCTACGGCGAGTATTTGGCCAAGACCGACCCCCTGGGCGCGGACGTGCCCAACCCGGTGAGCCATGTGGCTTACGGCTACGCCACCCAAATGTGCATTTTGGATAGAGAGACGGGCCGGGTGAAGAAGATGGTGGCCGCTCACGATGTGGGCAAGGCCGTGAACCCCCTGAGCATCGAGGGGCAGATCGAGGGCGGCGTGGTCATGTCCATGGGCTACGCCCTGACGGAGAAGTACCCCATCGACGAGAACTGCAAGCCCACCGCCAAATACGGTATGCTGGGCCTGTTCCGCGCCAATCAGATCCCCCCGGAGATCCAGGCCATCGTGGTGGAAAAGCCCGGATTGAACGTGGCCGGCGGCGCTATCGGCA
>USNH01000164.1 GCA_900556015.1 uncultured Eubacteriales bacterium
GACTGCGCAGGCGGTGTTGACCGCACCTGCCTCGCACTTGTCCTTGCAGGAGCAGACGGGGGCGGAATCCTCGTCGATGAGTGCAAGCAGGTCGCTCTCGTCCACAAGGTTGAGGAAGTAGGTTTCATACCGTTCGCCGTCCTCGTCCAGCGGCTTATCGTAGTCGATCACCAGATAGAGGGTATGGCCGTTGCGGGTTTCCACCGCGATGAACTGCTTGTTGGTGTGCTTGTCGTAGAGCAGGTCGCGGGTGACGGCGCTACCGTTTTGGGAAAAGCCCGTCCCTTTCTCAATGGCGACAGGCGCGGCGGTACCGGCGGGCTCCTGTGCTTTCGCCGGCTCGGCGGCGGGCGTCTGTGCCGCAGCGGGCTTTCCCGTGCTGCCGGAGGCGTTGGAGGGCTTTCCTGCACCGGTATTGCTGCCGTTACTTCCGGTATTGCCGTTGCTGCCGGTATTGCCGGAGGACTGCTTTCTGCAATCGCAGTCCGCGGGACAATGGGCGCTGTGCTGCTCCGGCGTGGGGCTGGGCGCAGGCGTTTCCTTTTCATAGAAGGGGTTGGCGATCACCACATAGCTTGTGCGGTTGCCTGCATTGTCCACGCCCATGATGTAAAAGTGGGAATCCCGCGTGTTTTTGTCAATGCGGACGCTGAACTCGCCGTTTTGCAGGGTGGTATAAAGCTCATCGTTCACATAGACCCCGGCTATGCCGGAGAGTGCGTCGGCGGCCTCCACGCGCAGCAGCGTACCGCTGACGCCCGCCCGCAGCCGGGGCGCTTCAAAGTCCATACAGGATACGGTCAGCTCTTTTTTATGCTCCGTGCCGTAGGGGTCGGTGACAAAGAAAAACACGATACCGTTGTCCGGCACCGTGTAGCGGGCGAGGCCGTCGTGGGCAAGCTGCTCCGTCAGGTCTGTTCTTTCGGCGGTTTCCCGCAGCGCCGCCTCTACCTTCTGCCAGCCCGCGTTGTTTTTGTCCCTGATGCGGACCGTGACCGTCACCGGCGCGTTGTGCCAGCCTGCCGGAATATCTGCGTCCAGCGCGTATTCTGCCTCCGGCTGCGGCGTTTCCGTCGTTTCAGGCGGCGCGGGAGCCGGTTCCTGTGTGTCCGGCCCTTGCTCTGCCGGAGGGGGCTCCGGCGTTTCTTCGGGCGTGACGGGAAGCTCTGCCTCCACGATCTCCGGCGTGCTTTCCGGCGCGTCGCCTGCCGGGGCGTCCTCCATATCCGTCGCCATGGCCATGCCGGACATGGTGAGGAACATCAGGGTAAGGCAAAGGATGGCGACAACGCCGCGCAGCAGCCGGTTGTTATTCTTCTTCATGCACATAGTCCGTATCCTCCTTGGTATTGGGGGTGATAAAGGGCGCGCCGCCCCTTTTGAGCTGTGTGAGGAACTGCGCCAGCTCCTCCATGCTCATGCCGGTAGCGCGGGCAAGGCCGATGATGTCGGTATTCTCCAGCTCGACGATGCTCTCGTCAAGCTCCCGGTTGCGGGAGCGGAGGGCGGCGATCTTTTCATCGTTTTTCGCCCGTTCAGCCTTGAGCTTTATAATCTTAGGGTTCATTTTTTGCTCCTTTCTGAGAGATCAGGGCGCAGGTACGCGCCCGTAGGCAAGGAAGTGGGATTGCCAGTAGCTTGAATTGAGGCTTGTGTACTGGATGGGGTCGCCGCAGTGGAGCATCATATTATTGCCCACATAGATGCCCACATGGGACGCGCCGGTGGTGTCATAGGTGCCTTGGAAGAACACCAGATCGCCAGGGCGGACATTGGCGGCGGACACCCGCGTACAGAGCTGTCGCAGCCCTTCCGCGCCCAGCCGCCCGAAGCTCCAGCCCACGCCGCAGTTGTTGTAGACGTAGCTGACGAAGCCGGAGCAGTCGAAGGAGGTGGCAGGACTGCTGCCGCCCCAGACGTAGGGGTAGCCGAGATACTTCTCCGCCTCCTTGATGATGGCGGCGAACTGCGCGTCCTCCAGCGCTTCCGGGGGTATCTCGTACTTTTCATAGTCGGCGGTGTAGTATTTCCCGATGTACTCCGAGCCGCCGAACAGGTCCGGGCGGTTGCCCAGAGTAGCCATATACATGGCGTAAAGGGAGAGCTGATCCTGCGACATGATATAGACCGGCACATGGGAGAGGTTAAAGTTTTCCAGCTTTACGGTGCAGATGTAGTAGGTGTACGGCACCTGCACGTCGTACTCGTAGCTTTGCAGATTGCCGTTTTCGTCGGTGTAATAGCCGATATGCGTTTCGGTGCGGTATCTGGTTTCCGTGGCGACGGTTTCCGTTAAGATATACTGCTTTTCAAACAGCGTCTCCAGAATCCCGCCTATTTCGTCAATCGTCCATTCTCCGCCCTTGAGGGCGGTAATCATGGAAATGAGCACATAGGGGTCGTGCTCAATCTCGTCCAAGTCGAAGTGGTACTCGTCGTAATCGTGGGTGCTTTCGTAGCTGTTCAGGTATTCCCGCAGCTCGTCCTCCATGGCGCAGTAGGCGGCTTCCGCCGCCAGCATATCCGCATCCTCCAGCGGATAGGTGGAGGCCGCAATGCCGGACGCCCCGCCCTGAAACAGCGTGGAGCAGGAGGAAATGCAGGTCATGAGCAGCAGTATCGCGGCGGCGACGCCGCCCGCGATGAGGAAGCCCTTCTTGTGCCGGACAAAAAAGCTGCCGGCCTTTTTGCTTCCCTCGGCGGCGCGCTTTGCCGCCTTTGCGGTGGTCTCGGACGCTTTGACGGTATTCCTTGCGCCGTTCCCCGCTTTTGCGGCGGCGTATTCCTTTTTAATGGCCTGCTTCTGCTGCCAACGGGAATAGGGGTTGGAAGCCCTGCCGTATTCCTGCTCGTACTGTTTGTTCAGCGCCTTGAGATTGGCTTTGTCTGCGGCGGCTTCCGCCTTGTCCGCTTTGCGGTAGGGCTTTTCCGCATGGGAGCGGTGCGCCGATTCCGCAATGCGCCAGGTGCGCTCCGCCGTCTCGGTCAGGGTGTTCGCCGCCTCCGTGCCGGGGTTGTCGTCGCCCTCCTCCCGGAGCTTGCGGTGGACTGCGCTGCGGACGGTATCCGGCGGCGCTTTCCTTGCGGCGTGGGCCAGCTTGGAGGGCGGACGCTTTTTGTCCGCCTCCTCAAAGAAAAGGCGCGTCGTGACCTTGCCGCTCTCACTGTCCACAACGCGCTCCCTGACCTTTACGGTTTTCCTGGGGATTTTCGCTTCGGCCTTTTCCAGCTTAACCGCCGCCCTGTCCGCCCTGCGGACAGCTCGTTCCAGCTCCGGCAGGGCGCGTTCTTCCTCGGTGAAAATCAGCCTTGGCGAGCGTTTTGCCATATTCATCACCTCCTGATGGGACTGCTGATGGGTTAAAAGCGTTATTCAAACAGAATTTCATCCGTTCTCTCCAGAAAATGCCGCTTGCCCTCCCCAAAGCGGAGTATTACGACGCCTTTGTTGACCCTGCGGACTGCACCAACATCCGCACCACCGCCAAGGAGCTGGACGTGCCGGAGCGGCGCTTCGTCCGCTTTCTGCTGGAACGCCGGTACGTCTACCGCACTCCGTCGGGCTGTGTGCTGCCCTACGCCAAAGGCAGCAACGAGGGCCTGTTCTGTGTGAAGGATTTTTGCCGCAACGGCCACACCGGCTCCTACACGCTGGTGACGCCCAAGGGCAAGCTGCACTTTGCGGAACTTCGGTCCCTGATCCTGGTGACGGTATGACGGGCCGCCACC
>USNH01000165.1 GCA_900556015.1 uncultured Eubacteriales bacterium
TGCCTACCTGGCCGCGGCCTGGGCCGTCCGGCTGTTCTTCGGCACGTGAAAAAGCCACCCCTCACGGGGTGGCTTTTTCATAGTTTACATCTTCTCCGGTGCAGAGCAGCCAATGAGCGTCATGCCGTTTTTCAGCACGGCGCGGGCGGTGTCCGCCAGCTTCAGCCGGGCCAGCAGCACGTTCTCCGCCTCGCCCTTGATGCGGCAGGCGTTGTAGAACTTGTGGAACGCGGCGGCCAGGTCACTGAGATAGCGGTTGATGAAGCTGGGATCGTAGTCCCGTGCGGCCAGCACCACCACCGCCGGGTACTGCGCCAGCTGCTTGATAAGGGCCTTCTCCTCCTCGCCGTTCAGCACGGACAGATCGGCCTCCGCGGCACGGGGCACGGAGTAGCCCTCGGCGGCCAAATTCTTCAGCAGCGTGCAGATGCGGGCGTAGGCGTACTGGACGTAGTACACCGGGTTCTCGCTGTCCTCCCGGACGGCCAGGCCCAGGTCGAACTCCATCTGCGTCTCCGGCTTGGCGTTGAAGAACCAGCGGCAGGCGTCCACGGGGATCTCGTCCAGCAGGTCGGTCAGGCTGATGGCCTTGCCGGTGCGCTTGGACATACGCACCACCTCACCGTCCCGCACCAGCTTCACCAGCTGCATCAGCACGATGTCCAGCCGGTGCTCGCCGTCCAGACCCAGCGCGTCCATCGCGCCCTTCAGCCGGGCCACGTGACCGTGGTGGTCCGCGCCCCAGATGTTGATGACCTTGTCAAAGCCGCGCACGGCGAATTTGTTCCGATGGTAGGCGATGTCCGCCGCGAAGTAGGTGTAGAACCCGTTGGCCCGGCGCAGCACGTCGTCCTTCAGGCCCAGCTTTTCGATGGCCTCGTCGCTCTTGCCCTCCTGACGCAGCTTGGCGGCCAAAATGTCGGAGGTCTTGAGCCACAGCGCGCCGTCCTTTTCATAGGTATAGCCCTTCTCCGTCAGCGCCGCCACGCTGTCGGCCACATAGCCGCTGTCGTGGAGGCTGGACTCGAAGAACCACTGGTCGTACTGGATGCCGTAGCGGGCCAGGTCGGTCTTCATCTTGGGGATATTCACGCTGAGACCGAACTGGGCCAGCGCGTCGTGGCGGGTCTTTTCGTCGCAGTCCAGGTACTTGTCGCCCTCTTTTTCATAGAACGCCTGGGCCAGCTCCCGGATGTCGTCGCCGTGGTAGCCGTCCTCCGGGAACTCCACCGCGTTCTCGCCCTTGATGAGCTGGAAGTACCGCGCCTCCAGGCTCTTGGCGAACTTCTCGATCTGATTGCCCGCGTCGTTGACGTAGAACTCCCGCCACACGTCCGCGCCGGACTTCTGCAATACGCTGGCCAGCGTATCGCCCAACACGCCGCCACGGGCGTTGCCCATGTGCATCGGCCCGGTGGGGTTGGCGGACACGAACTCCACCATGTATTTCTTCCCGGCCAGCGTGTCGTTCTCGCCGTACTTCTCGCCCTCGGCCTCGATGGCGGACACTGTGTCGGCAAACCACTTGCCGCCCAGCCGGAAGTTCAGAAAGCCCGGGCCGGCCAGCTCCACGGACGTGAAATAGCTGCCCTCCAGCGCCATGGCATCCATCAGCGTCTGCGCCACCTGACGGGGGTTCATCCGCATGGCCTTGGCCGCCGCCAAGCAGAACGTGGTGGTGTAGTCGCCGTTGGCCGTATCCTTGGGGATCTCCACGGCGGGGATCGTCTCGATGCCGCCGGGCAGCGTGCCCGCCGCCACACAGGCGCGGTAAGCGTCCTGCGTCAGCTGCCGTACCTGTTCCTTGGCGCTTTCGATCATATTCATATCAGTTGTTCTCCTCTTTCGTCAAAGTCAGCTCCAGGTGCAGCTCGGACATGGGCTGCGTCCCCAGGAACAATGTATACCGTAATGTGATCCGTCCCGTGCCTTTTCGGGGCAGATGCCAGCCCGCCTCGTGGGTCTGTACCCGCAGCGTCAGCGCCCCGCCGTCGCCGCCGGCGATCTGCGTCACCGTCTCCGCCTTGGGGTCTAACAGCAGCCCATAGCCGCCGTCCTGACTCTCGGTGATGACCACCGCCCGATGCCGGGCGTTCTCCAGCCGTATCTCCGACGCCACGCCGCTGCCGTCCAGCGCATTCTGCGCCGTATACCGCAGCCGGTGGCCGTATTCCGTCTTTTCTATCTGTCCCACGCCCCGGAACGTCAGCTCATCCTGCCCTCCGGCGAATAAGCTCCCGCTCCGTGCCAGGACGTGTACCTTTCCCTCCACGGCTCAGTACCTCTCGATGTCTACCAGCCCCACCGCGTCCTTCCCGATGGGGCGGCAGAGGAATTGCCCCGCCAGCGCGGCGAAGTCCGCCGGGCTGTCGCTGGCGTACAGCGTGGTCTCGCCCTGCGGCCTCTGCGCCAGCATATCCCTGGCCTCCAGCTCGCCGCGCAGCGCACGGGCGGCCTCCGCCCCGGCGTTGATCAGCGTCACCTCCGGGCCCATGATCGCCCCGATGATCTCCATCAGCAGGGGATAGTGGGTGCAGCCCAGCATCAGCGTGTCGATGCCCGTCTCCTTCAGCGGCGTCAGGTATTCCCGTGCCACCGTCTCGATGACCGCGTCGCCGGGGCGGAAGCGCCCGTTCTCCACCAGCGGCACGAACAGCGGGCACGCCTTGGCGTACACCTGAATGGCGCGGTCCATCGCGCTCAGCGTTCGCTCGTATGCCCCGGAGCGCACCGAGGCCGCCGTGGCGATGAGCCCTACCTTCTTGTTCCGGGTGGCTTTGACCGCCGCCGCGCAGGTGGGCGTCACCACGCCCAAAATGGGCAGGTCATTCTCCGATGCCAGCGTGGGCAGCGCCGTGGTGGACACCGTGCCGCAGGCCACCAGCAGCGCCTTGATGTCGAAGCTCCGCAAAAACCGCACGTCCTGGCGGGCGAACCGCAGCAGGATCTCCGGCGATTTGCCGCCGTAGGGCACACGGGACGTGTCCCCGAAGTATATAATGTTCTCAGAGGGGAGGATGCTCTGTATCTCCCGCACGGCGGTCAATCCGCCCTGCCCGGAGTCGAACACCCCGATGGGTCGCTGATCCATGCAAACGTACCTCCCGGCCCGGTATTTACTCTTAACTCATATATTCTACTATGAACTCACCGCTGACACAAGCAAAAATTTGGCGCGGCTTCCCACTTTTTTCTGTGGCAATTCCAATGCACTGGTGCTATAATACAACCCAAGCAGTAATTTGCCCACATGGAGGTGGTCTTATGGAACTTCACATGACGGAAAAGCAGTTCCGGCGTCTGCTGGATCTGGTATATATCGGCAACTGGGTGCTGAACTCCACCCGGGGGGACGACCGCATCAAGGAGTACGACCAGGTGGAGAGCCTGGTGTTCTCCCACTGTCTCGACCACGGCATGACACCTCTGACGGAGCTGTATCAGGGGGAGCTGATCCCCTCCCGGGCCTTTGCCGACGGCGGCATCCACGAGGCCATCATGGCCTATGAGGACAACACGTTTTTCGAGATCCTGGCCCAGGAGCTGGCCCTGCGGGATATGGACGATCCCCCCATCACCGAGGAGAACTATGACGAGGTCATGAGCCGCATGGACGAGTATCTGGGCGAATTTGAACAGCACGGCACCGACAACATCACCGTGGACATGGAATAAGAGACGAAGCTCCCGCCGGTGTGACCGGCGGGAGC
>USNH01000166.1 GCA_900556015.1 uncultured Eubacteriales bacterium
ACGGTTTTGCCGTCGTCGTTCAGGCGCATATAGAACGCCTTGATCTCCTTGGGATAGTCGGTGACGAACACGGGCTTTTTGAACACCTGCTCGGTGAGGTAGCGCTCGTGCTCCGTTTGCAGGTCCGTGCCCCAGTCCACCTTGTAGTCGAACTTGTCGTTGTTCTTCTTCAGGATCTCCACCGCGTCGGTGTAGGTCACGCGGCCAAAGTCGGAGGTCATGACGTGCTCCAGCCGCTCCTTCAACCCCTTGTCCACGAAGCTGTTGAAAAAGTCGATCTCGTCGGGGCAGCGCTCCAGCACCCGGCGGATGATGTGCTTGATCATGGCCTCGGCCACGTCCATATCGCCAGCCAGGTCGCAGAAGGCCATCTCCGGCTCGATCATCCAGAACTCGGCGGCGTGGCGCTGGGTGTTGGAGTTTTCGGCGCGGAAGGTCGGGCCGAAGGTGTAGACATCGCCGAAGGCCATGGCGAAGTTCTCGGCGTTGAGCTGGCCGGACACGGTGAGGCTGGTCTTCTTGCCGAAGAAGTCCTGGGAGTAGTCCACCTGACCGTCGGCGGTCTTGGGGACGTTGTTCAGATCCAGGGTCGTGACCTGGAACATCTCGCCTGCGCCCTCGCAGTCAGAGCCGGTGATGATGGGCGTCTGAACGTAGACGAAGCCCCGGCTCTGGAAGAACTCGTGGACGGCGTAGGCCGCCACGGAGCGGACGCGGAACGTGGCGGAGAACAGGTTGGTGCGGGGGCGCAGATGCTGGATGGTACGCAGGAACTCCACGCTGTGGCGCTTCTTTTGCAGGGGGTAGTCGGGGGTGGACTTGCCCTCCACCTGGATGGTGTGGGCCTTGACCTCCAAGGGCTGCTTGGCCTCCGGCGTCAGCACCACCGTGCCGCGGACGATAAGGGACGCGCCCACGTTCTGCGCGGCGATCTCCTTGTAGTTGGCCAGCTCCTCGGCGGACATGACCACCTGCAAATTCCTGAAGCACGAGCCGTCGTTCAGCTCGATGAAGCCGAAGGTCTTCATGTCGCGGATGGTCTTGGCCCAGCCGCAGACAGTGACCTCCTGACCGCCCAGGGTGTCCTGATCGGCAAAGAGGGCCGCGATTTTCATACGTTCCATATTTTTTCACCTTTTCCTGTGTAATTTTGCATTGAACAGTATTATAGACCATGCGGAGAAATTTTACAAGGCTGAGTTTCGCGGCAGGCGTTGCCATTTTCTGCGGAATGTGCTATGCTGTGCCCATCGAATATGTAAGGAGGCTGCACATGGACCCTATTTTCGAGATAGAGCTGGAGGACTGCCCCGTCTGCCGCGGCGCGGGCGTGATGCAGGACGAGCAGGGCTGGTGCGTATCCGTGGCGTGCATGGACTGCGGCGCGGAGACGGCCCACGCGGATTACCGCACGCCGGAGGAGCGGCTGGAGGCCGCCAGGCGGGTGGCGCTGCTGTGGAACATGGGAAAGGTCATCCACACCGGCGTGGGAGACTGATACGAAAAAAGAACCGCCTACCGGCGGTTCTTTTCCGTATTATCAGCGGATGGCGGCGATGAAGCAGGTAGGGTCTATCTCCCGCTGCCGCTTGGCCCAGGCCAGCATCTCGTACACATCCACCGCGCCGGTGATGACGCCCGTGCCCCAGTCATCGGCCACGCGGCTGTGCAAAAACGCATCCGGCGCGGCGGTGCGGACATAATAGGGGTGGGCCGCGGCGGCGCACAGCGGCGTGGGGACGGCCTCGGCGGTGTAGAACCCCCTCTCCCCTGCCAGGACGGTCAGGCAGTCCTGCATGACGTTGCTGGCGGTGGGGAAGCGGCCCGCGCCCTGGCCGAAGAACGTCTGCTTGCCAACCCTCTCGGCGGTGTAGCCGATGAGGTTATAGTTGGCGGGCACGGCGGCCTCCGGCTCGGACTTGTCCACCAGCGTAGGCTCGACAAAGGCGCAGATGCCGCCCTCCGATGCCTGGGCGGTGGCCAGCAGCTTGCAGACGAAGCCGTGGGCCTGGAACGCGGCGATGTCCGCTGCCGTGACGGTGCGGATGCCGAAGGTGGGGATGGCGGCCTCGTCCAGCACCGCGTCAAAGGCGATGTTGGCGGAGATGCACAGCTTGCGGCGGATGTCGTCGCCATCGATGTCGGCGGAGGGGTCGGCCTCGGCGTAGCCCAGGGCCTGGGCCTCCTTGAGAATATCAGCGAAGCTGACGGGGCTCTTGTGCATGGCGTCCATGATGAAGTTGGTCGTGCCGTTCATGATGCCGCCCACCTCGCAGACCGTGTCCAGCCGCTTCACGCGGGACAGGTTCACCAGCCAGGGGATGCCGCCGCCTACGGCGGCGGTGCAGCGCAGGGCCACGCCCTTTTCCCTTGCCAGCGCCGTCAGCTCCCGGTAATAGGCGGCGACAAGAGCCTTGTTGGCGGTGACAACGTGCTTGCCCCGCTCCATGGCGGCGGTGACGTACTCGTAGGCCGGGTGCAGACCGCCCATGACCTCCACCACCGTGTCGATGGCATCATCGCACAGGATGTCGTTGATGTCCATGGTGGTGACGGCGGCGGGCAGACCGTCCTTGGGGCGGCGCAGCAGCACGCGCTTTACGTTCACATCCTGACGGTCGGCGGCCAGCTCCCACACGCCGCCGCCCACCACGCCGAAGCCTAGCAGACCGATATTCATAGCGTTTCCTCCCTGCGTATAACAAGTTTTGCCCCATTGTAACCGGGAAATAAAGTCGTGTCAAGGCAGAATAAGGGGGACAAAACCGTAATTTAAGCAATTCTTTAACATCTGTTCACATGATGCGAGCAAAAGTGTGGTAAGCTGTCCGCAGAATGTATAAGAAAGGCAAAAAACACATGAAGCGCACCCTGACCGAAAAGCAGAAAAAAATGTTGTCCGCAGCGGCAATTATCATATTTATCCTATTATTCGCGGCGCTGGCCTGGTTCGTGGGGCGGCCCATGATCCGCTTTGCCCGGCAGCCGGAGCAGTTCCGCTCCTGGGTGGACGGACACGGCGCGTGGGGCTGTGCCGCCTACGCCGCCATGGTGTTTTTGCAGGTGGTGGTGGCCATCATCCCCGGCGAGCCGCTGGAGATCGCGGGGGGCTACGCCTTTGGCGCTTGGTGGGGCACGGCGCTGTGTCTCATCGGCGCGGTGCTGGGCAGCGCGGCGGTGTTCGCGCTGGTACGGCGCTGGGGCAGGCCGCTGGCGGAGGTGGTCTTCCCCAAGGAGAAGCTGGACAAGCTGCAGTTCCTCCACTCCTCCCCCAAGCGCACGGCGCTGCTGTGGCTCATCTTCACCGCGCCCGGCACGCCCAAGGATCTGCTGTGCTATTTCGCCGGGCTGACCGACATGAAGTGGCGCACCTGGCTGCTCATCGCCACCGTGGGGCGGCTGCCCTCCATCGTCACGTCCACCGTGGGTGGCGGGGCGCTGGGAGATCGGAACTACACGGCGGCGGCCATCGCCTTCGGCGTGGCACTGGCGGCGGCGGGCGTGGGGTATCTCGTCTACCGGGCCGTGTGCCGGAGAAATGGGCAGAAGGGCGAGGAGGAAGCGTAAAGCGTAAAGGGCGGCGGGGTATACCCCGCCGCCCTAACCTATCCTGTCATTCCGAGGAGCACCCCAAGGGTACTTGCTTCGCGGCGCGAA
>USNH01000167.1 GCA_900556015.1 uncultured Eubacteriales bacterium
GACATTCTGGTGTCCACCACCGTGGTGGAGGTGGGCGTGGATGTGCCCAACGCCACGCTGATGGTGGTGGAGAACGCGGAGCGCTTCGGTCTGAGCCAGCTCCACCAGCTCCGTGGCCGTGTGGGCCGCGGCAAGGCGAAAAGCTGGTGCGTCCTGCTGTCGGACAGTCAGAACGAGGAGACGAGACGGCGGCTAAAGGTCATGACGGACACCAACGACGGCTTCAAAATATCAGAGGAGGATCTGAAGCTCCGCGGCCCGGGCGACTTCTTCGGCAGCCGCCAGCACGGCCTGCCGGAGCTGAAGGCCGCCGACCTGAGCTGCGATATGCGGACGCTGGACGAGGCCCGGCAGGCCGCCGAGGCGCTGCTGGCCGCCGACCCATCCCTGACCGCGCCGGAGCATGGCCCGCTGCGCCGCCGCGTGGCCGCTCTGCTGGAGATGAAGGACGGCACGCTGAACTGAGACTGCGCGCTGCGGCAAATGTGCAAAAAAACCCGCCCTCGGGCCGTTGGGCCTGAGGGCGGGTCTGCGTCTGCACGGCGTGCAGGGGGGGATACACGCCGTGCGAAAAGGGCGAAGGGGGGACGTCCTTTTCGACCTCTTAATTGTATACCTGCACAGTGGGATTTGTCAACCATAAATCCCGGTATCATTACCGGGAATACCCCGCCGCCGGGGAATTGCGTCCGGCGGCCCATTGTGCTATACTCATAAAAAACAACATCCGCTCCGGGAGGTGGTTCTATGACCAGGGACGCGCTGCGGAAAAAGGCCAACGAGCTGCCGCTGCTGCCGGGTGTCTATCTGATGATGGACAAGTCCGGCCAGGTCATCTACGTGGGCAAGGCGAAAAAGCTGAAAAACCGGGTCAGCCAGTATTTTCAGGAGAACGCCGGCCACAACGAAAAAACGAAAATGATGGTGGCCCACGTGGACCGCTTCGACACCATCATCGTCCGCTCGGAGTTCGAGGCCCTGGTGCTGGAGAACTCCCTTATCAAGCGCCACATGCCCCGCTACAACATCCTGCTCAAGGACGACAAGGGCTATCCCTTCGTGCGCCTGGACGTGAAGGCCGACTATCCCCGCTTCTCCCTGGCCACCCGTGCCGCCGAGGACGGGGCGCGGTACTTCGGCCCTTACGGCGGGCGGCGCGAGACGCATTTGGCCATCGAGGCGGTGTGCGCCGCGCTGCACCTGCCCACCTGCGGCAGAAAATTCCCCCGCGACATCGGGAAGGAGCGCCCCTGCCTGAACTTCCACATGGGCAAGTGCGACGGCTTCTGCCGCCCGGACGGCCCGGACGGCGCGGAGTACCGCCGCCGCATCGCCGACGCGGTGTCCCTGCTGGACGGCAAGCTCCGGGGCGTCACCGCCGCCCTGACGGAGGAGATGCACGCGGCGGCGGAGGCGCTGGACTTTGAGCGCGCCGCCGCCCTCCGTGACCGCATCCGTGCGCTGTCGGTGCTGGGCAAGGAGCAGCGTGTCATCGCCGGCATCTGCGCCGATACCGACGTGTGGGGCGCGTACAACGGCGAGGCCAAATCCGGCTGCGCCGTGCTGCATATCGAAAACGGCGACCTGCTGGGCCGCCAGACCACGGTGTTTCCCGTCACGGCGGACAGCGACCAGGCCCTACTGGGCCAGGTCGTGCCCCAGTATTACCTGGATCGCTCCGTCCTGCCCCGTGAGATCCTGCTTCCCGTCCCCATCGAGGACGGCGACGCGCTGGCCTCGCTGCTGTCGGAGCGCTGCGGCCACGCCGTGGCCGTGAAAACGCCCCAGCGCGGCCAGCGCCGCGAGCTGCTGGACATCGCCCGCCGCAACGCCCGGGAGGAGGTGGAGCGCGCCACCGACAGCGCCGAGCGCATCAACGGCACGCTGCGCCAGCTCCAGACCCTGGCGGGGCTGCCCGCCCTGCCCCGCCGGATGGAGAGCTACGACATCTCCCACACCGGCGGTGCGGATCAGGTGGCGGGCATGGTGGTGTTTCAGGATGGCCGACCGCTGAAGCGTGACTACCGCCGCTTCCGCATCGAGAGCTGCGGCCACGCCGACGACTACGCCGCCATGGCGGAGGTGCTGACCCGCCGCTTCCAGCGGTATTTGGACGGCGATGAAAAATTCGCCCTCCTGCCCGACCTGCTGCTCATCGACGGCGGCCAGACCCACGCCCAGGTGGCGGAGGCCGTGGTCACGTCCCTGAACCTGAACGTGCCGGTGCTGGGCATGGTGAAGGACGACAAGCACCGCACCCGTGCCCTGATGACCGCCTCCGGCCAGGAGCTGGGCATCCGCCAGTCTCCCGCCCTGTTCGCCCTCATCGGCACGGTGCAGGAGGAGGTCCACCGCTTCGCCATCGCCTACCACCACCAGCAGCACACGAAAAGCGCCAAGCGCTCCCAGCTGGACAGCATCCCCGGCGTGGGCGAGGCGCGGAAGAAGAAGCTGCTCCAGACCTTCGGCACGGTGAGCGCCGTGAAGAGCGCCACGGTGGAGCAGCTGTGCCGCGCCGTGCCGCGCCCGGCGGCCCAGGCCGTATACGACCATTTCCACGGGGAGGGAGAAACGTGAACTACTACGCCACACTGGGCGAAAGCTGCAAGGACGCCGCCACCATCGCCGCCCTGCTCCGGGCGGGCATCTCCTGCTTCCGCCTGAACCTGTCCCACGGCAGTTTGCGGGACAAGGCAGACTGGCTCGCCGCTCTGCGCCGTGCGGAGCGGGACGCCGGCCTGCCCGCCGGTCTGCTCATCGACCTGCGCGGGCCGGAGCTGCGGACAGGGAAGACCGTCCCCGCCGCCGCGCTGCCGCTGGGCGATACGCTGCCGCTGTCCGCCCTGGCCCTGCCGGAGGCCATCGCCGCCGCGCTGCTGCCGGGTCAAGAGCTGCGCGTGGACGACAGCGGCGCGGTGCTGACGCTGCAAGCGGACGGCCTGTGCCGCGTGACCCGTCCGGGCCGCGTCGGCCCGCGAAAAAGTGTGGCCCTGCCGGGTCTCGACCTGCACCTGCCGCCGCTGACGGCGGAGGATCGGGCCGACCTGGCCGACGGCCCTGCCTTCGGCGTGACGGCGGTGATGCAGCCCTTCGTCCGCAGCCGGGAGGAGCTGGACACCGTGCGCCGCGCCATGATACAGGCCGGACTGGGCGGCGCGACGCTCTATGCCAAGGTGGAGGACGCGGCGGGGCTGAACGCCCTGCCGGACTGGATCGACGGCTGTGACGTGGTCACGGCGGCCCGGGGCGACCTGGGCGCGAACCTGGGGCTGGAGCATGTCCCGGCGGCCCAGCGGCGCATCGCCGCGGTGTGCCGCCAGGCACATAAGCCCCTGCTGGTGGTCACGGAGCTGCTGAGCTCCATGACGGAGCGCCCCGTCCCCACCCGTGCGGAGGTGTCCGACATCTGCCACGCCGTCTGGGACGGCGCGGAGCACCTGATGCTCACCAACGAGACGGCGGCGGGCAAATACCCCACGGAGGCCGCCGCCTGGCTGGTAAAATGCGCCTGCGCCGCGATGTCATACCGATAGACTGTCCGCAGGCGCGGAACACCCTCGCGGCAGATTGTCCAAAGGGACATTCCGCGCCTGCGGGCGCGGGGTACTTTTGCCCACGGCGGCAAAAGTACCCAAAAACGCCGTTCAAA
>USNH01000168.1 GCA_900556015.1 uncultured Eubacteriales bacterium
GCCCGTGGCCGCCACCCACCTTTGCCGCTTCGCGGCAAAGGCGCGATTTGATAATCGCCTCACCCAAGGGGTGAGGTTTCCAAAGGGGAGGGGTCGCAACCCCTCCCCTACTTCTTCCTCACCGTCCCGACAGCGGCCAGCAGCAGATAAACGCCGAAGGGCCGGCGGAGCAGCTCCACATCCACCGCCGTAGCAGCCAGCGCCGCCGCCACAGCTGCCGCCGCGCCCCAGGGCGCTGCCGTGCGGAGCACGTCACGCTCCAAAAGCCCGTTTTTCTTGTGCTGGAGCAGCCCCATCCCCGCCGTGGGCAAAAAGTACAGCAGGTTCACCGCCATGGCGTCCGCCGCCGGAACGCCCAGCACCAGCGTCATAATGAGCAGCAGCAGCGTGCCGCCGCCCACGCCCCAGCTGGACAGGATGCCCGTACCGCAGCCCACCAGCAGCGGGATGACCCAGCCCGTCACAGCAGATACCGCACGCCGCCGTAGACCAAAAACGCGGCGAACAGATACCGCAGCCACCCGGCGCTGACCTTGGGGAACAGCCGCCCGCCGAGAAAACCGCCCGCCAGGCCGCCCAGCAGATACGGCGCGGCCAGAGCCGCATCCACGCCCCGGCGCAGCACGTACACCGCCGCCGACACCACGCACAGCGGCAGTATCACCGCCACGCAGGTGGCGAAGGCTTTGCGCTCCTCCAAACCGCACCAGCGGCGCAGCAGCGGCACTAATACCATGCCGCCGCCACCGCCGAACAGGCCGTTGACCACGCCGGCCAGCACGCCGGACACGGCGTATCGGCTCTTTCGCTTCACGGTGTCACCTCCCCTATGTAGTGCGCCCGAGGGCGCACGGGTTCACTGGCGCTTCTGATAGCTCTGGCAGTCGGTACACTGCTCCATGGTGGGGCGGCTCTCGTGCGTGCCCACCTGGATGGAGGTCAGGCCGCAGTTGTCCACGTCCTGGCAGTGATGGGCGCAGTTGGTAACGCTGCATTTGATGGAAGCGTTGGGGGTGCAGGCGCAGCCATCGTTGGTACAAGCTCTGTTCATGGTATTTCCTCCCGCAAAAATAAAAGTCAGGCCAAAAGCCTGACTTTATTCTTGCCCGCGGCGCGGGCGGCTATGCACGATTTTTTATATCCCCAGCAGCGCGGAGGCGAAGCTGAAATAGATCAGCAGACTGGTGGCGTCCACGACGGTAGAGATGAACGGGCTGGCCATCACCGCCGGGTCAAGCCCCACCTTTTCCGCCAAAATAGGCAGGGAGCAGCCCACGCACTTAGCGAACACCACCACAAACAGGATGGTCAGGCACACCACCAAACACACCATGGGCGTGACAGCGCCGTTGCCCAGCAGCATACGGTCCACCAGCAGCATTTTTGCGAAGTTGGCCGCGGCCAAACACACGCCGCACAGCAGCGACACCCGCAGCTCCTTCCACAGCACCTTCAGCACATCGGAGAAGTCCACCTCGTCCAGACTCAGGGCACGGATCACCGCCGTGCTGGCCTGCGTGCCGGAGTTACCGCCCGTGCCGGACAGCATGGGGATATAGGCGTTGAGCACCAAACAGGCGGCCAGCGCGTTCTCGTAGTGGTTCAGGATCATGCCGGTGAACGTGGCCGACAGCATCAGCACCATCAGCCAGGGCAGGCGCGCCTTCCACGTGGCCAGCACGCCGGTGCGGAGATAGGGCTTGTCCGAGGGCAGCATAGCCGCCATCTTTTCGAAGTCCTCCGTGGTCTCCTCCTCGATGACGTCCATAGCGTCATCGACGGTGACGATGCCCACCAGCCGCTTTTCCAGATCCACGATGGGCAGGGCCAGGAAGTCGTACTTGCTCAGAGCCTGAGCCACATCCTCCTTATCGTCTGTGGTCTTGGCCCACACCACGTCGGGGTCCATGATGTCCTCGATCAGGTCGTCCTCGTCCGCCAGCAGCAGGTCGCGGACGGACAGCACGCCCAGCAGATGCCGCGTCGGGTCGGTGACGTACAGAATGTTGATGGTCTCCAGCTCGCCGCCGATGCGGCGGATGCGCTTGAAGGCATCCTCCACGGTCATATCCTTCTTCAGGGACAGAAACTCCATGTTCATGATCGAACCGGCGCTGTCCTCCGGGTATTTCAGAATTTCGTTGATGGATTTCCGCATCTCCGGCGTGGCCTTATCCAGAATGCGGATGACCACGCTGGCGGGCATCTCCTCCACGATGTCCACCGCGTCGTCTAGATACAGCTCGTCCAGCACCTCGGTCAGCTCCGTGTTGGAAAAGCCGTTGATGAGCAGCTCCTGGCTCTCCGGCTCCAGCTCCACGAATACCTCCGCCGCCGTCTCTTTGGGCAGCAGACGGTACAGCAGGGGCATCAGCTCCTGCTTACCCTCCTCCAGCAGCAGGGCGATATCGGCGGGCTCCATGGGCAGGAACAGGTCGCGCAACTCGGCATAGCGCTTTTCCGCCGCCAGCTTCTCTAGCTCCTCCTGATACCGCTCCAGATCCTCCTGATAGTTGATCACGCCTGTTCCCTCCCTTCACGCAAAATAAACGCCGCAGCGGCCTTATATGCCCGCTGCGGATGATAGAACAGCGCCGCCTGCGCGGCTGCTGGATTACCGTTACGAGCTTTAGCATCGCGGGGCAGTGAAGCTGCGTTAGATACCACCTTGGTTTCGATAGTACCTGCTCAAACCATCTCATGGTGTCTCCACCATTTCGCGGCAGCAGCCCATATCCCTCGCGGTAGCCTTACCTACCGGATAGACTGTATTCATTTCAGCGTATCTATGTTATGCCAAAATGTTCCCTGTGTCAAGGCGTTTTTCGGGGATTTTTGCACAAAGCACCCCATCCCCGGAGGGGACTTTACAAACCCGCCGTTTCCTGCTATCATTTGGCTTGTCCGCACGGCGGACGGGAGCGAGGTCGATAGCGTGCATTTTCAGCTTTATTTTGAATTGATCGGCGTGGTGGCCTTTGCCATCTCCGGCGCTGTGCTGGGCTCACGAAAAGGCATGGACCTGTTCGGCGTGGCCATGATGGGCATGACCACCGCCGTGGGCGGCGGCATCCTGCGTGATGTGCTGCTGGGGCTGACGCCTCCGGCGGCGCTGCGCGACCCGTTACAGGCGCTGGTGGGCATCGCCGTGTCCCTGGTGGTGTTCATCGTGTGGCAGCACTCCCACTCCGGGCGTGAGCACCGCTGGCAGGAGGCGCTGCTGCTGGTGGCGGACTCCATCGGCCTGGGCATCTTCACCGCCCACGGCGTGGCGGTGGCCATGCAGGCCGGGTACGACAGCCGCGTGTTCCTGGTGCTGTTCGTGGGCGTTGTCACCGGCGTAGGCGGCGGCGTGCTGCGGGATGTGTGCTGTATGGAGCGCCCCTACATCTTCACCAAGCATATCTACGCCCTCGCCTCCCTGGCCGGGGCGGCGGTGTGTATGCTGCTGTGGACCTCCGGGCAGAGCATCGCCATGCTGACAAGCTGCGCCCTGACGGTGGTGCTGCGGGTCTGCGCCGCCGCGTTCCGCTGGAGCTTGCCCAAGGCCCGTCCCTGACTGTATCACCATATAAAAAAGGCCGCTCACGCGGTCTTTTCAACTTGTCGATAAACCCTCTCTATGGGGTCAGAGGTTCATTTACGCAGG
>USNH01000169.1 GCA_900556015.1 uncultured Eubacteriales bacterium
TTTCACCTCCGCAGGCGGCGAGAGGTACAAGAGTTAGGGCAATCAGCAAAACACACAATAGTTTTTTCATCTGCGAACACCTCCCAACACCGTGCCTGCCAGCCACGACAGACCGAAAGCGCCGATCTGAACGGCGACGATGGTGGAGCCTACCGGCGTACCGGCGAGAATGGACACCAGAATGCCGAGCAGCGCACAGAAAACCGAAAGGACTGCCGAGCAGACGGTCACGCTGCGAAAGCTCTTGAACATCCGCATGGCGGACAGTGCCGGGAAGATCACCAGGGCGGAGATCAGCAGGGAACCCACAAGGTTCATCGCCAGCACGATGATGACCGCAACGACGACGGCGATCAGCAGGTTGCAAAGCCCCGCCTTCGTGCCGGTCGCCCTTGCGAAACTCTCGTCAAAGGTCACGGCAAAGATCTTATTGTAAAACAGGATGAACACCGCCATGACCAGCACCGACATTCCCACGCACAGCCATACCTCTGCGGGAGACAGCGTCAGAATGGAGGTGGAGCCGAACAGCGTGCTGCACACATCGCCGGAAAGATTGGACGAGGTGGAGAAAATGTTCATCAGAAGATAGCCGACGGCAAGCGCCCCCACCGAGATCATGGCGATGGCGGTGTCGCCCTTGATTTTCGTGTTCTGCCCTGTACGCAGAAGCGATACTGCACTGATAATCGTAATGACCATCACCAGCGGCATTTCATTGGTGATCTGCAGCACGGCGGCAATGGCCACGGCTCCAAACGCCACATGGGAAAGTCCGTCGCCTATGAACGAAAAGCGTTTCACCACATGCCTTCATCAGGCATGATGATTCAGAGTCACTGCTAAAGATACGTGTCTTTAATCCTTAAAAGACCGTTGACCTTGCGCTCAGAGCGCGGGTCAGCGGTCTTTTGCTGGCCAGCCGCAGAAGGCGGCGGCAAATTGGCAGTTCAGCGTTTTATGGCGGCGAAATGAGCATTTTTTGCAATAATCTTCGCATTATTGTGCATTGTATTGCATCGAAGTATCCGATATGATGAATTTACAGTAAATAAGCATGAAAAGGAGCGCACACATGAACGCAGCGGAACTGATCGAATATATCCGCACTGCCGAGAAAAAAACGCCGGTCAAGGTCTACCTCTGGGAACGCTCGCCCACGAGCTTTCCGAAAGCAAGAGTCTTTCCGGCGGGAGACGGGACAAAAATTGTGTTTGGCGACTGGCGGGACATCGGCCCCGCCATCGAGGCGCAGCAGGACGCCATTGCCGATATCGTGATCGAAAGCAGCTGCCGCAATTCAGCCGTTCCTCTGCTGGACACGAAGGGGCTGAACGCCCGGATCGAGCCAGGTGCCATCATTCGAGAGCAGGTCGAGATCGGGGAGGGAGCCGTCATTATGATGGGCGCCATCCTCAACATCGGCGCAAGCGTGGGCGCAGGAACCATGATCGACATGGGCGCGGTGCTCGGAGGCCGGGCGATGGTCGGCGCACGCTGCCACATCGGCGCAGGCGCAGTGCTGGCCGGGGTGATCGAGCCTGCAAGCGCGACGCCCGTCGTCGTGGAGGATGATGTGCTCATCGGGGCGAACGCAGTGGTGATTGAGGGCTGCCGCATCGGCAGGGGCGCAGTCGTTGCGGCGGGCGCGGTCGTCATCTCGGACGTACCGCCCGACACCGTGGTTGCCGGATGCCCCGCGCGTATCATCAAGCGTAAGGATGAGACCTCCGCCGCCAAGACGGCGCTGGTGGACGCCCTGCGGGAGCTTTGAGCCGCAGGCGCATGACATTCAAACACGCACAAGAAAGGGTTTCAGATATGCAAACGCTCACCCCCATGACAGTGGACAGACGCGCCCTGCACCGCATCCCCGAGCTGGGCGACGAGCTGCCCAAGACCATGGACTATTTACAAGATGTCCTCGGCACGCTCGACTGCGAGGTGCTTTTCCCACTTGACAGCGCCGTGTGCGCCTATTTTGACTTCGGAGCGGCGGATACGCTGGCATTTCGCGCGGAAATGGACGCGCTGCCTATCGCGGAGCGGACGGGGCTGCCGTTTGCCTCCCAGCACAGCGGAAAAATGCACGCCTGCGGACACGACGGGCACATGGCGATGGTGCTGGAGCTTGGCCGCAGGATCCGCACGAAGCAGGCGCTTCCGCACAACATTCTGCTGCTGTTTCAGCCCGCCGAGGAAACGACCGGCGGCGCCAGACGGCTTTGCGAAGCAGGGGTCTTGGAGCGTCTGCGCGTCAAAGCCGTATTTGCCCTGCACCTCTGGCCGGGTCTTTCTGCCGGGATGATCGCCGGTTTGCCCGGCGCCATGATGGCGCGCTCGGCCGAGGTGACGTTCACCGCCGAGGGGCGCTGCGCACATTTCTGCTCCGCCGCCTCCGGCCGTGACGCACTTGCAGCCTGCGTGGAGTTTTACAGCCGCGCCGCGGCATTGCCGCTTCCGCAGGCTCCGCAAAGTCTGCTCGGCTTCGGGCGCATGGAGGCCGGAAGCGTCCGCAATGCAGTTGCCGGAAGCGCACGGCTGGAGGGCAGTCTGCGCGCGCTCGATGATGCTGCGTTTTGCAGCATCCGGGAGGCGCTGGAGACGATCAGCCGCCATGTCGCGCAAACCAGCGGCTGTGCGGCCGCCGTCCATTTCAGCGAGGGCTACCCCGCTGTTGTGAATCCGCCCGATCTGCTCCGCAGGGCTTCTGCGCTGTTTCCCATCGAGGCGCTGACCGCGCCAACCATGGCAAGCGACGATTTTTCATACTATCAGCGGCGGCTTCCCGGCCTGTTTCTGTTTTTGGGCTGCGGCGAGACATCGGCGCTGCACACGGCGGCGTTCGATTTTGACGAGCGCGTGCTTGAGGCCGGCGTGCGCTATTTTGAGACAGTCGCGGGAGGCGCAGTATGGTAGACAGGCTCTGCACATCGCTCGCGGGGCTCTCTTTGAGCGCCATTCGCCGCTATACCGCCCTTGCCGCAGAGCGTGAGGACTGCATCACGCTGACCATCGGCGAGCCGGATCTTCCCACGCCCGCACCCATATGCGAGGCCGCTGTCCGCGCACTTGCAGGCGGCAGTACCCACTACACCGCAAACCAGGGCAGCGCTTCGCTCCGTGCGAAACTCGCCGCCTATGAGGCCAAAACGCGCCGTCTTGACTACACCCCGGACGAGATCATTGTCACCGCCGGTGCAACGGAAGCCATTTACTGCGCGCTGACCGGCGTCCTCGACCCCGGCGACGAGGTCGTGATCCCGACGCCCGCCTTCGGGCTTTACGAGACCGTGACACGGCTCGCAGGCGCTGTTCCCGTGTATCTGGATACATCGCGGACAGGCTTTCAGCTGACGTATGAAGCGCTCTGCGCCGCCATCACGCCGCGGACAAAGGCGCTCGTGCTCAACAGCCCGAACAATCCAACCGGCGCGGTATATACGGAAGCCTCCCTTGCGGCCGTCTGCCGCGCGGTCGGAGACAGGCCCATCTTTATACTCTGCGACGACGTTTACCGCGGGCTGTGCACGCGGCCCTGTCCGGATCCTGCGGCCCTGCCCGGCCTGCGGGAGCGGCTTTTGATCGCCCAGAGCTTTTCAAAGCCGTGGGCGATGACGGGCTGGCGCATCG
>USNH01000170.1 GCA_900556015.1 uncultured Eubacteriales bacterium
GATGGTACACGCGGAGCACGGCGGCGGCAACAACTCCACATTTGTATGCCGCGCCCTGTCTTCAAGCGGCACAGATACCTACAGCGCCATAGCGGGAGCAGTGGGTTCGCTGAAGGGGCCTCTTCACGGCGGCGCAAACGCCAAGGTGATGGAGATGTTCCGCTACGTAAAGGAAAACGTAGACCCACATGACGATGGCTCCATAAAGGACTATCTCAATAAAATGCTGGACAGGGAGGCGGGCGACCGCTCCGGTAAGCTGTACGGACTTGGCCACGCGGTATATACCATGTCGGATCCCCGAGCCGTGCTGCTGAAGAAGTACGCCCGGCACATGGCTGAGATAAAGGGCTACGCCGAGGATTTCGACCTGCTGCAAAAGGTGGAGGAGCTGGGTATCCCACTCATACAGGAGCGCAGAAAGAGCGACGCGCCAATGTGCGCCAACGTTGATATGTATTCCGGCCTCGTATATACCATGCTCGGCATCCCGGAGGACGTATTCACGCCGTTGTTCGCCTCCGCGCGCATAGCGGGCTGGTGCGCCAACCGAATAGAAGAAGTCGTCACCTGCCACCGCATAATGCGCCCCGCATACCGTGCCGTGACCATACGCGGCAAGTATGTGCCTATGGAGGAAAGGACGGCATCAAAGGCTTTGTGAACAGAATGAAAAATCGGTATATCGGCATTGACTTGTTCATATTTTGAGTCTAATATACATTACTTGTCGATGGAATATGAGTCCACCGGCAATAACCTCCCCGGCAGCGCCGGGAGATTTAAGGAGGAAATAGGAATATGAAGAAGATCAGATACATCATATGTGTCGCTATGGCGGCGATTATGCTGCTTGCAGCTGCGGGCTGCCAGGGCGGCGAAGCGCCGGCCGACTTTCCAGGCCCGGTCTATGCCGCGGCCCCTGCGCCCGACCGGCCCGGCCTGCTCTGTCCGGAGGACGCCGCGCGGGAGGGCCGCCCGGTCGCCGTTCCGGCCTTTTTTCCGCAGGGAGCGCTCCGGGCGCGGCTGGAAGCCGCCGTTGCCCGCTATGGCGCACGTCTCTGGCTGCATGCTGCGCCCGGCGCACGTCTGTTTACACTCCCCTGCCCCGGCAGCCGCGGCGCGGCGCTGGATGCGGAGGCATGCCGCGCACTCTGCGCCGCGCATCCGCCCCGGTTCTGCCCGGAATTTGTCTGTCAATGCAGCCATTGGGCCGAGGACGGCGCCGTGCAGGTGCTGCTCTTCGATACGCCGGATACGCTCGCGCAGCAGCTGCGGATTCAGCTCGTAGAGCTTGCCGGTCAGCTCCTTGCCGACGCACTCAATACCGGCGGCCTTGATCTCGTCCTCCATGAACGGGTCAAGCTCCTCGATAACGTACAGCTTCTCCACCTTCCCGGCGAAGTCGCGGATCAGATCCATGGGCAGGGGGTAGGTCAGGCCCAGCTTCAGGAAGGACGTGCCCTCGGGGAACACCTCCTTGGCGTACTGATAGCTGATGGACGCGGTGATCACGCCCACCTTGCCGTCACCCAGCTCCACCTTGTTCAGGCCGTTCTCCACGGCGCGGGTGCAGCCGTACTCCGCCAGCTTCACCAGCCGCTCCTCCACGATGGGGTGGTTCAGATAGGCGTTGGCGGGGGCGCAGATGTACTTCCGGGTGTTCCGGGCATAGGCGGGGGCAACGTGCTCCACACGCTCGCCGAACTCCACCAGGCCCTTGCTGTGACAGACGCGGGTGGTGGTGCGGTACAGCACCGGCGTGTCGAACTCCTCGGAGATCTCGCAGGCCAGCTTCACGAAGTCCTTGCACTCCTGGGCGTCGCTGGGCTCGACCATGGCGATCTTGGCGGCCCGGGCGTAGTGGCGGTTGTCCTGCTCATTCTGGGAGGAATGGCAGCTGGGGTCATCGGCGGTGACGACGATGTACGCGCCGTTCACGCCCATGTAACCGGCGGTGAACAGGGGGTCGGCGGCCACGTTCAGACCCACCATCTTCATGGTGCAGAACGCACGGGAGCCGGCCACGGCAGCGCCGTAGGCCACCTCGGTGGCCACCTTCTCGTTGGGGGCCCACTCGCAGTACACGTCCTTGCCGTACTGGGGCAGGTTCTCCAGGATCTCCGTGCTGGGCGTTCCGGGATACGCGGAACAGACCTTGATACCGGCTTCGTAGACGCCCCGTGCGGTGGCCTCGTTACCGGACATCAGATGTTTCATAGCTTTTTTCCACCTTTCTTCTCTTTTTCCACTTATATTTTCATTTACTTGCTTCCAATTCCGTTCTTTGTTCCCGCGCTATGTATCGTTCCTGTCATTCCGAGCCAGTGCTCACACTGGCGTGGGAATCCGTATCCCCCGGTACTGGAGAACGGATCGCCACAACCAGTCTGAGGACTGGTTTCGCGATGACAGCGCGGGAACGCCTCCCTAAATTGGGACTTTACGCATCAATACTGCGCGGCCTCCTGTTCGCCCCGCAGCACCCGCAGCGCGCCCTCGGCCAGCGACCGCATCTCCTCCTCACCCGGCAGCCGGATGATGAGCGCGATCTTGCTCACATAGGCGCTGATGTCGTCGCAGAAGAAATCCTCGTAGGCCATGCCCGCCGTGTAGACGATAGCGTCCACGTTGAAATGCAGCACCGCCGCCATCGCGCCGATGTCCTTGGCCAGCTGGTACACCAGCGCCTGATAGGCCTCCACGGCCTTGGGGTCGCCCTCCACCACCTTGGCGCACACCACCCGGAAGTCCGTCGTGCCCAAGTAGGAGAACATACCGGCCCTGCGCCCAAAGGTGCGCTTGACCTCGTCCTTGGTCTTGCCGCTGAAGCAGTAGCTGACGAGCTGGTTCACCGGCAGCCCGCCGGCCCGGTCCATACCCATCGAGCCCTCGTCCTTCACGTTGCACACGTCCACCACCCGGCCATGCTCATGCGCGCCCACGCTGACGCCGCCGCCCAGATGGCACACGATCAGGTTCACGTCCTCATATCTCTTGCCCAGCTCCTTGGCCGCCCTGCGCCCCACAGCCTTGTGGTTCAGCGCGTGGAACTGGCACAGGCGGCGGAACTCGGCAAAGCCGGTGTAGTGGGCCACCTCCGTCATCTCGTCCACGCACACCGGGTCAACGAAGAACGCCGGGATGCCCACCATGTCGCCCAGCTTCTTGGCCAGATACGCGCCCAAATTGGACGGATGCTCGCCGTAGGGCGCGGCCTCCACGTCGGCCATGACCTTGTCGTTCACGGCATACGTGCCGCTGGGGATGGGCCGGTACAGCCCGCCCCGCCCGCACACGGCGGCGAAGTCGCCCAGCTGATAGCCCGCCTCGGTGATGGCCTTCAGAATGGCCTCCTTGCGGTAGTCCGCCTGGTCGATGACCCGGGGGAACTGATCCAGCTCCTCGGCGGAGTGGTCGATCGTGACCTTGAAAAGCTGCTCCTCGTCCTCGAACACCGCGATCTTGGTGGACGTAGCGCCGGGGTTGATGATCAGAAGTTTCATACGTTTCTCCTTCCCGTCGTTCCCGCAAGGGGGCTCGGTTCGTTAATTATTTCACCGAATGGCTCAATGAACTATTTTAATTATGGCACTCCCCCACCCCGAT
>USNH01000171.1 GCA_900556015.1 uncultured Eubacteriales bacterium
TTCCGACGTCGGCGAGGCCGAGGCGCTGGTCTGCGACGAAAACGGCTTCGTCGTGCTGTGCTCGTGCGACGAGTTTAACTGTGAACATATCGGCCAGCAGGTCGATGCGAATCTCATCACCGAAATTGACGCGAACGGCGAAACGTTCCGCGTCGGGGCGCTCAGCGGCATCCATGACGACCGGCGCTATATTGCGGGCAGGCCCATTGTCGCCAATGATACGGACGAGACGATCGGCTATGTCATTATTTCTTCCGACATGACGCAGATCGCGGATTTTATGCAGCGCAGTTCGTCCCTGTTTTTCTATGTGGCGATTGTTGTGCTGGTGCTGGCGCTGGCCGCGGCGACGTTTTTGTCGCACCAGCAGGCGCAGCCGCTGGCGAAGGTCGCGGATGCGGCCCGGCGCTTTGGCGGGGGAGGTGGCCGCGCCGATCTCCCGGTAGGCGGGGGGATGGATGGGCACGAGACGGACATGGTCGGTGCTGCCCTTTAAGACCAGCTCGCTGAGGAGGCTGCACCCCAGACCCTGCTCCACCATTTTGATGACGGCGCTGTCCTCGGTGGCGATGAGGGAGAAGCGGGGCGTGACGCCGCTGCGCTCCAAAATACGCAGCACCTCCGTGTCCACGCCGTTGGAGGGGATGAAGAAGGTGCGGCCCTGAAAGGCGGAGATGGAGAACGTTTCGGCGGGAGCTTCCTCCGGCGGCAGCACCGCGTAATAGGGGTCGCGGAACAGCGGGTGGAAATCCAGCCGGGCGGTGAAGCAGTTGCTCAGAAGGCCCACATCGATGACGCCGTCCGTCAGCCACTGTTCAATGTCCATGCACGAGCCGTCCTTCACCGTGAACTCCACGTCCGGGTGCTGCTGGCCGAAGCCCTTCAGGATGCGGGGCAGCCAGCTGCGGGAGATGCTGGTGTAAGAGCCGATACGCAGGATGCGGCGCTCCTCCGGGCGGTGGGCGTTGATGGCCCGCTCCAGGGCGTGGTTATCCCGCAGAAGGCGGTCGATGTAGGGCATCAGCGATTGACCGGCCTCGGTCAGGGTCACGCCGCCGCTGCCGCGGTGCAGCAGCGGGTAGCCGATCTCCTGCTCCAGCCGGTTCAGCATCCCGGTAAGGCCGGGCTGGGAATAGCCCAGCCGGGCGGCGGCGCGGGTGATGCTGCCGGTGTCCACGATGATTTTTAGGGCTTTCAGCTTTTCAACATCCATAGCAAGGTATTATCTCCTTTGGAAGGTGGGGGAGTTCCGCGCCTGCGGGCGCGGGGAACGGATTCCCACGCCAGTGACGTCGGTCACTGGCTCGGAATGACAGGGCAAGAAGCCTGTGCAGACAATCCCGCCTCTCTTTACACAAGGGAGGCTTACAGGGAAGTTTACATAAACTGGCAGAGGAGGATGGGGATGAGGAGAGCGGGGGTCATGTTCAGAATGCGGAGCTTGGTCAGGCCCAGCACGTTCAGGCCGATGCCGATGATGAGCAGCGAGCCGGTGACGGTGATCTCGGTGATGACCGCGTCGCTGAGGACGTTGACCAGCAGGGAGGCCAGCAGCGCCACCACGCCCTCCACCGCAAAGACGGACAGGCCGGAGAAGGCCACGCCGATGCCCAGGGAGCTGGCGAAGGCCACAGCAGCGGAGAAGTCGATGACGGACTTGGCGAAGAGGATGCTGTGGTCGTTTTTCAGGCCGCTGTCCAGCCCGCCCATGACGGCCAGCGCGCCCACGGCGAACACCAGGGAGGCGCTGACGAAGCCCTCGGTGATAGAGCCCAGCTTGCCGAAGCGGCTTTGCAGCCAGCCGCCGATGCGCTCCACGCCGGATTCGATGTGGAGCAGCTCACCGATGACAGAGCCGATGACCAGGGACAGGATGGGGATGAGCTGGTTATTGCTGCCGATCGCGCCGGAGATGCCGATGCCGATGGACACCAGCGCCGTGGCGGCCAGCACGGTCTGCTTCATTTTTTCCGGCATGAGTCTGCCGCTCAGCGTGCCCAGCACGCCGGCGGCCACGATGGCCAGGCCGTTGACCAATGCGCCGGTAAGGATCATGGGATCAGCCCCTTTCCTTGAATTAAGTCTTGCACCACGGCGCTGCCCATGAGAAGCCCTGCCGTGGCGGGCACCCAGGCCACGCTGGCGGGGACGGAGCGCCGTCCGGGGGGCGGCGCTTCCAGCTGCTGTGTCTCGTGGGGCTGCTCCGGGCTGAACACCACGCGGAGGTGGTAAAGGCCCAGTTTGCTCCGCAGCTCCTTACGCATGACGCGGGCCAGGGGGCAGCCGTAGGTTTCGGAGATGTCCGCCAGGCGGAGCTGGGTGGGGTCGAGCTTGTTGCCCGTGCCCAGGGCCGTCAGGATGGGGATGCGCCGCAGGTGGGCCTGCTGGATCAGGTCCAGCTTGCAGCTGACCAGGTCGATGCAGTCCACGATGTAGTCATAATCCCGGGTGAAGAAGTCCTCCCGGTGGGCCGCGTCGTAGGTGGCGCACAGGGGGTAGACCTGCATATCCGGGTCGATGTCGCGGCAGCGGGCGGCCACCACGTCGGCCTTATACTGTCCCACGGTGGAATGAAGGGCGCAGAGCTGGCGGTTGATGTTGGTGACGGACACGGTGTCCTGATCCACCAGCGTTAAAGCACCAACGCCGCTGCGTGCCAGGCACTCAGCGGCGTAGCTGCCCACGCCGCCCAGGCCAAACACCGCCACATGGCTGCGGCGGAGCTTGTCCAGGGCGGCAGGGCCTAAGATCATTTCCGTGCGGAGGAAGGCCTCGTTACGGTCAGCCGACATACTGCATGCCGGCATCGTCCAGGGTGATCTCGGCGCTGTCGTACAGGCCGTCCACCCAGGCGTTGAAGTCGTTCTCGGTGAGCTTATTCCGAACCTCTACCTTCCAGTAGGGGGTATCCTCACCCACGAAGTACATGACGTGGTAGCCGGTGTTCTCGTTGAACACGATGCCGGTGTCGCCGGTCTTGCGGCCCTCGGCAAAGCACCAGTCGTTGAACTCAGTGACCATCTGGCCCTTGTAGACCTCGGTATACAGGCCGCCGTTGGTGTTGCTGCCGCCGTCCTCGCTCAGCTCGTTGGCCAGGGCGGCGAAGCTGTCCTCGGTGGCGTCGCCGGCCTTCCACTGGGCCAGGGCATCCTCGGCCTTGGCCTTGGCTTCGTCGCGGCGGGCCTGGAGGTCGGCGTCATACGTCTCGGACTTGCTGTCCAGGCCGGTGGTGTCCGGCTGGAACAGGATGTGGCGCACGTCCACGGTGTTGTAGGTCTGACGGCCCACGCTGTGGAACAGGATCACGTAGGTGTTGGGGTCGCTGTCCACCACGTCGCAGTCGCCGCTCTGACGGGCGCTGTCGAACAGCCAGTCGGCCAGCGCGCCGGAGCCCTTGCTGCCGGCATCCTGGGAGTAGTAGGTGGCGTTGTCATAGCTCTCGGCGATGGTCTTCAGGCCCTCGCCGTTCTTGTAGCGCTCCAGGGCGGCAGCGGCGTTGGCGGCGGCCAGCTCCTTGGCGGCAGCGTTCTCCTCGTCGGTGGGCTCAACGGTGTTGCCCTCGCTGTCGATAACCGTCTTCACGAGATAAGGCTGCATCAGAT
>USNH01000172.1 GCA_900556015.1 uncultured Eubacteriales bacterium
CCAAGCTCAATTTTACCTTTGAAGCCATGGACGGCGCGGCAGCCTCCCTGAAAAACCTGCGCGCGCTCGCCGCAAAGCACAAGGGCGGCGCGGCCAGTGTGGATCCGGCGGTGATCGACGGTTACCTCAGCGAATTTGACGAAGCGGTCTATGACGACCTGAACATACCCAAGGCGCTCGGCGTGGCCTGGACGCTCGCCAAGCTCGACGCAAAATCGGACGCGGTCTACCGGGCGCTTCTCGATATGGACGGCGTGCTCGCGCTCGGCCTGGACCGCGCCGCGCAGGAGACTGCGCAGCCGCAGCAGCCGCATCAAGGGCGCCTGCCAGCTGTTGGCCTATGGCGAACTGACGCTGCTGGAGCGGCAGGGCCGCCCGGCCCCGGCCTTTGTCATGGACCCGGAGGTGACGGATTTCTATCGCTTCACCCGGGACAGCTTCCGGCTGGAGGGGTACGACCCCCTGCCCTTTGACGAAAAGATCCCCGTGGCCATATGATTTTCCCCGCCCCACAGGCTTTTTTCTTGACCGAAAATGGCCTGTGGGGTATAATGGTCTTAACGCAAATTCGGAGGCGATGGGATGAAAAAAATCGTTCACAAACCGGCTGCGCCGCTGTATGCGGCGGCGGCCGCATGGGTGCTGTATGCCCTGCTGTTCCCCCTGTACCGGCCGGGGCACTTTGTCATAGCCCTGGCGGCCTCCGCCGTGGTATACGGCATCGCCCGGCTGTTCTGCAAGGACATCGTGGAGGAGGTGGAGAACCCCGCCTCTCAGATCTCCCTGGAGGAGGCCAAGCGCATCTCCGCCAAGAACGAGCTGGGCGGCGTGGTGAACTTCCCCGTGGAGAGCGTGGAGTTTGGCCGCATCGCCGCCGGCAACGGCAAGCAGGTCATCATCCAGGGCCTGCGCGAGGCCGAGCACGGCATGATCTACGACGAGTGGGGCAGCAAGCAGCACGAGATCCTCACCGGCACGGTGAGCCGCATCGATCCCCGCACCGGCAACATCACCCTGCGTATCGGCACGGGCACGGAGGCCACCGATGCCATCCTCACCCTCAACGAGCAAGTTCCCGGCGAGGAGCTGAAGGAGGGTCAGATGGTCAAGGTCTACCTGGTGGAGGTGCGCCGCAGCACCCGCGGCCCGCAGGTACTCATCTCCCGCACCCATCCCGGCCTGGTAAAGCGTCTGTTCGAGCTGGAAGTGCCGGAGATCTTCGACGGCACGGTGGAGATCCGCTCCATCGCCCGCGAGGCGGGCAACCGCACGAAGATGGCCGTGTACTCCGCCGACGAGAACATCGATCCCATCGGCGCGTGTGTCGGCCCTCGCGGCCAGCGCGTCAACGCCATCGTGGAGGAGCTGCGGGGCGAGAAGATCGACATCATCAAATACAGCGATGACCCCGCCGAGTTCATCGCCGCGGCCCTCGCCCCGGCGGAGGTCATCAGCGTCAAGCTGGGTGACGAGGGCAAGGTCTGCCGCGTCACCGTGCCGGACGACCAGCTCAGCCTGGCCATCGGCAAGGAGGGGCAGAACGCCCGCCTGGCCGCCCGGCTCACCGGCTATAAGATCGACATCAAGGCCGCCGGCTACACTGGCGAATAACCGTACACGAGAGGAGGCGGCAGCCGTGCAGAAGCCACGGAAGATCCCCCAGCGGCAGTGCGTGGGCTGCCGTGAGATGAAGGACAAGAAGGCGCTGCTGCGTATCGTCAAAACGCCGGAGGGCGACATCCTGCTGGATGCCACCGGCAAGAAGTCAGGCCGCGGCGCGTATGTGTGTCCCGACCCGGCGTGTTTGAAAAAAGCGCGGAAGAGCCGCGCACTGGAGCGTGCCTTCGACACCGCCATCCCGGCGGAGGTCTACGACGCGCTGGAAGGGCAGATGGGTGCGCTATGACGGAGCATATTTTATCCACGCTGGGCCTGGCCCTGCGGGCCGGCAGCGTGGCCGTGGGCGAAGAGCCTGTGGGCGCGGCGGCCCGTGCCAAGAAGGCCCGCGTCATCTTCACGGCGCAGGACGCGGCAGCGTCCTCCGTCCGGCGGGCCAACAGCTTCGCCCGTGCCGGCAGCTGCCTGTGCCTGACCGTTCCGGCGGACAAGGACGCATTGGGCCGGGCGCTGGGCCGCACCAGCTGCGCCATGTGCGCCGTGACGGACATCGGCTTCGCCCAGTCCCTGGTGCAGAAGCTGGCCGCCGCCGACCCGGCGCAGTACGCCCCGGCAGCCGAGGCGCTGGCCGTAAAGGCCAAGCGGGCACGGGAGCGCAAGGACGAGCAGCTCCGGCACGAGAAGAACCTGCGCCGGGGCAAGCACCGCACCCACGAGGAGAACCCCGCTCCGCCGGCGGAAGCGCCCCAGCCTCCCCGGGAGGAGAAAAAGCGTCCCAGCCGCCCGCCGCGAGAGCAGCGCAAGCGGACAAGAAGCGCACCCACGGGGCGCTACGACAACGCCCTGCCGGTGAAAAAGGGCAAGGGCAGCCCCCGCAAGGGCGGCAAGTAAGACAGGAAACACGGCGCGCCGCCCGCGGCGCGATCACTAAGATGGAGGTGGCTTTGTTTGGCGACGATCGGAAACAAATACAGAGTGCATGAGGTGGCGAAGGATTTCGGGGTGTCCACGAAGGAGATCACGGAGATCCTGACAAAATACGCCGAAACGCCCAAAAATCACATGCAGGTGCTGGAGGATCGTGAGCTGAGCCTCATCTTCGAGTATCTGACCCAGCACAACCCGGTGTCCAGCATCGCGGTGATCTTCGCCGAGGGCGCAAAGCCCGAGGAGAAGAAGGCCGAGCCTGCCAAGCCGGAGCAGAAGCCCCAGCAGGCCGCCCCCGGCGCAAAGCCCCAGCAGGCCGCCCCCGGCGCAAAGCCCCAGCAGAGCGCCCCGCAGCAGCCCGCCAAGCCGGAGCAGAAGCCCCAGCAGCCCATGTCCCGCGTGCCGCAGAAGCAGGTGGTGGACACCCGCAAGGCCACCAACGTGAACCTGGACAAATACGACGAAAAGCTCCAGGACATGGCCGATGCCCGCACCGGCGGCAAGCGGGAGCAACAAGCTCCCCAGGGCAAGGAGAAGTTCCGCAACAAGCAGCGCCGGGACAACAATTTCGCCAGCAACAAGCGCAAGCAGGAGGAGGCCGACCGGCTGCGGAAGCTGCGGCTGGAGGTCATCAAGAAGACCCCTGTGACCGTGCAGATCCCCGACGAGATCAGCGTGGGCGAGCTGGCCAGCCGGATGAAGAAGACCGGCGCGGAGGTGGTCAAGTGCCTGATGAAGAACGGCGTCATGGCCTCCCTGAGCCAGATGATCGACTTCGACACCGCCGCCATCATCGCCGAGGAGCTGGGCTGCAAGGTGGAGAAGGAAGTGGTGGTCACCATCGAGGAGCGCCTCATCGACGACCATCAGGACACCGACGAGGATCTCGTCCCCCGCGCTCCCGTGGTGGTGGTCATGGGCCACGTGGACCACGGCAAGACCTCCCTGCTGGACTATATCCGCAATGCCCACGTGGCCAGCGGCGAGGCCGGCGGCATCACCCAGCACATCGGCGCGTATCAGGTGGAGATCCACG
>USNH01000173.1 GCA_900556015.1 uncultured Eubacteriales bacterium
TTTTGGCGGCGTTTCTTTTCCTCTTTTCTTTCGCTGCTGAAAGAAAAGAGGCCGCGGTCGGCATGAGAAAAGGGGAACGGATTCCCACGCCAGTGACATCGGTCACTGGCTCGGAATGACAACACAAAAAGCTGGAGCGGACAACGCTATACATTTGCGGCAATTACGGTTTGAAATGAGGTGATGGGGTTGCTGCGGATCGATCAGGTGCGGCGGCTGCCGGATGAGACGGAGGCCGTGCTGCTGCGGCGGTGCGCCAAAATACTGCGTGTGCCCGCGGAGGACATACGGGGCTGCACGGTGCTGCGCCGTGCCATTGACGCACGGGAGGGACTGACATTCGTATACACGCTGGCGGCGGAGGTGGACCGGGAGGAGCAGGTGCTGCGCCGCTGCCGGGACAAGCGGGTATCCGTCTACAAGCCGGAGGTATATACCCTGCCAGAGGCCGTGGCCGCGCCGGAGGTGCGGCCCATCGTGGTGGGAGCAGGCCCGGCGGGGCTGTTCGCGGCGCTGGTGCTGGCCCGGTGCGGGCTGCGGCCCATCCTGCTGGAGCGGGGACAGCCGGTGGAGCAGCGGCAGCGGGACGTGGCCCGGTTCTGGAGCGGCGGGCCGCTGGACGCGGAGAGCAACGTGCAGTTCGGCGAGGGCGGCGCGGGGGCGTTCTCCGACGGCAAGCTGAACACGGGGACGCGGGACGTGCGCCACCGCTTTATTATGGAGACGCTGGTGCGCTGCGGCGCGCCGGAGGACATTCTCACCGACGCAAAGCCCCACGTGGGCACGGATATGCTCCACACCGCTTTGCAGGGGCTGCGGCGGGAGCTGCTGGACGCGGGAGCGGACATCCGCTTCGGGGCGCGTTTGGAGGACATGACCGTGGAAAACGGCGCGGTGCAGGCGGTGACGGTATGTCAGAACGGACAGACCTATGACCTGCCCGCACGGCAGGTGGTGCTGGCGCTGGGGCACAGCGCACGGGACACCTTCGAGATGCTGTATCGCGCAGGGCTGCACATAGAGCAGAAGCCCTTTGCCGTGGGGGTGCGCATCGAGCACCGGCAATCGGACATGGACGCGGCCCAGTACCGGGCGCTGGCGGGCCATCCGGCGCTGCCGCCCAGCACGTATAAGCTGTCCTGCCATCTGGACAACGGGCGCAGCGCGTTCAGCTTCTGCGTATGTCCCGGCGGGCAGGTGGTGGCCGCCGCTTCGGAGGCGGGACGCACCGTGACCAACGGCATGAGCGAGTACGCACGGGATGGAGAGAACATCAACGGGGCGCTGCTGGTGAACGTGACACCGGCGGACTTCCCATCGGAGCACCCATTGGCGGGGATGGCGTGGCAGCGGCAGCTGGAAGCGGCGGCCTATGCCCTTACCGGCGGGTATGACGCGCCGTGTCAGCGGGTGGAGGACTTTTTGGCCGGGCGGCCCTCGGAGGCGGCGGGACGGGTGAAGCCCACCTATCGTCCCGGCGTGGTCTACACCGACCTGCATCGCTGTCTGCCGCCCTTCGTCAGCGAGACGCTGGCGCTGGCGCTGCCGGTGCTGGGACGGAGGCTGAAGGGCTATGACGACCCGGACGCGCTGCTCACCGGCGTGGAGACGCGGTCGTCGTCCCCGGTGAAGCTGGTGCGGGACGAGCACTATGAGGCGAACATACGGGGCGTATACCCCTGCGGCGAGGGGGCGGGCTATGCCGGAGGCATTCTGTCCGCCGCCGCCGACGGGATGCGCTGCGCGGAAAAAATATGGGAGGTATACAACAGATGAGAAAAATCGCCGTGTATGACAATTTTACTGAGCCGAAGCATCGGAGAATGATCGACGACACCGCCGCCAGGTACGGCTTCGCGGTGGATTACTATGAAGCGCCCCAGACCGTGCCGCCGGAAAAGCGAGGGGAGTACGAGGTGATCTACGGGATGCCCAAGCCCTCGGAGCTGAAGGATTTCGTGAACCTGAAGTGGTTCTGCGGCAGCTTCGCCGGGGTGGACGCCTATCTGGATGAGGGGCTGTATCCCAGCCCGGAGGTGATGCTGTCCAATTCCTCCGGCGCGTATGGCGTGACCATCGCGGAGCATCTGATCATGGTGACGCTGATGCTGCTGCGGCATGAGGTGACGTACTGCGCCGACGCGGCGGCACAGCGCTGGGGCGAGGTGCTGCCCATGCGGTCGATCATCGGCAGCACCATCACCGTACTGGGCACGGGGGACATCGGGACGGAGTTTGCGCGCCGGGCCAAGGCCATGGGAGCCGCGTGCATTCGGGGCGTGCGGCGGACGAAAAGGGCCGCAGACCCGGCGTTTGACGCGATATACACCCACGAGGAGCTGGACGGGCTGCTGCCGGACACGGACATTCTAGTGATGGCGCTGCCCGCCACCGGGGAGACGCGGCATATCCTGTCCGCAGAGCGCATCGCGCTGATGAAGGACAGCGCCTATGTGGTCAATGTGGGGCGCGGCAGCGCCATCGACCAAAATGCGCTGGTGGCGGCGCTGAACGGCGGGAAGCTGGCGGGCGCGGCGCTGGACGTGTTTGAGGAGGAGCCGCTGCCCGCCGGTGATCCGGCGTGGACGGCGAGGAATCTGCTGATCACGCCCCACATCGCCGGGCAGATGAGCTTGGGCTATACCCGCGACCGCAACGCGGCGCTGTTCTGCGAGGATCTGGAGCGCTATGGGCGCGGGGAGAAGCCGCTGCGGCTGGTGAACCGGCGCGTGGGCTATTGAGAGGCGCAGCATGGGGCAGCGCGTCATTTTCCACTGTGACCTGAACTGCTTTTTCGCGTCGGTGGAGCTGCTGGACAAGCCCGCTTTGTGGGATGTGCCGGTGGCGGTGTGTGGCGACCCAAAGTCGCGGCACGGGATCATACTGGCCAAGAACGAGCCGGCGAAAAAGCGGGGCGTGCAGACGGCGGAGACGGTGTGGCAGGCGAAGAAGAAGTGCCCGGTGCTGGTGCTGCTGCCGCCCCACCACGAGCTGTATGAGGTATACTCACGGCGGGTGAATGAGATATACGGGCGGTTCACCGATCTGGTAGAGCCGTTCGGCATCGACGAGAGCTGGCTGGACGTGACGGGAAGCCTGCATCTGTTCGGCGGCGACGCCAGGGCGCTGGCGGACCGCATACGGGCAACGGTGAAGGCGGAGACGGGGCTGACGGTCAGCGTAGGGGTGTCGTTCAACAAGGTGTTTGCCAAGCTGGGCAGCGACCTGAAGAAACCGGACGCTACCACCGTTATCCCGCCGGAGGGGTGGCGGGACATCGTGTGGCCGCTGCCGGTGGGGGATATGCTGTTCGCCGGGCGCAGCACCCAGCGGGTGCTGGGGCAGTACGGCATTGAGACCATCGGGCAGCTGGCGGCGTGCCCGGAGGAAATGGCGGAGCAGCTGCTGGGCAAGATGGGCGGGCAGCTGTGGCGGTATGCCAACGGGCTGGACAACAGCCCCGTAAGGCCGGGGCATCAGCGCGAGCCGGTGAAGTCCGTGGGCAACGGGACGACGTTTCCCGCCGACCTGGTGCGGTGGGAGCAGATACGGCAGGGGCTTGCGCCGCTGTGCG
>USNH01000174.1 GCA_900556015.1 uncultured Eubacteriales bacterium
ACTACACGGGGCGGCTGTGCGTCATCGGCGCGGAGCTGAAGGAGGACAAGCTGGCGGCGCTGTTCGGCCTGTAAAGCAAGGAGCGACGAAACTGTATGGATATTCCTGTTTATCTTATCGCCGGATTTTTGGACGCCGGCAAGACCGGGTTCATCAACGGCATCCTGCGGGACGGCTTTGCCGCCGAGGACCGCACGCTGCTGCTGCGGTGCGAGGAGGGCGAGACGGACTACGACCCCCGCGTGCTGGACAACGTGTTCACCTACACCATTGACGAGCCGGAGCAGATGACGCCGGACTTCTTCAAGAAGCTGGAGAAGCAGTACCGGCCCAAGCAGGTCATCATCGAGTACAACGGTATGTGGAGCATCGAGCCGCTGTATCGGGAGGGGCTGCCCGCCAACTGGATCTTGTATCAGATCATGTGCCTGGTGGACGCCAACACCTTTGAGATGTATGTGAAGAACATGGGTCAGCTGATGATGGAGAAGATCACCAACGCCGACCTGCTGATCTTCAACCGCTGCAACGAGGCGCTGCGTAAGCAGCTCCGCAGCCGCAACCTGCGGATGGTGAATCGCCGAGCGGACATCTATCTGGAGAACACCGACGGAACGAGCGAGGAGTACGTCACGCCGGAGATGTCGCCCTTTGACCTGAGCGGCGGCAAGCTGGACGTGCCGGACGAGGACTACGGCATCTGGTATGTGGACATGATGGACAACCCCGACCGCTATCAGGGCGTGGAGGTATCCTTCAAGGCCATCATGTGCCACTCCAAGAAGTTCAAGGGCGTACACTGCCCGGGGCGGTTCGCCATGGTGTGCTGCGACAAGGATATGCAGTTCCTGGCGCTGGTGTGCCGGGGCGAGGGACTGGAAAACTTCAAGGACAAGGAGTGGGTGAAGATCCACGCCACGGTGAAGAAGGAAAAGTGCGACGCCTATCAGGGCGAAGGCCCGGTGCTGTACGTCAGCAGCATCGCCGCCACCACCAAGCCCGACCCGGAAATGGTGTCCTTCTGATAGCACGCTGTATAATCTAAATAAAAAATGACGTTCTGTATTCACAGAACGTCATTTTTTATTGCAGTGTGATCTTTCGGGCGTCCCCGTCCCGCAGGGCCACCACCGTGTCCAGCACGCCGTAGGCGGTACTGCCGCCGAAGGGGGCGCGGTGCAGCGCCGTGATGACACCGCCGGGGAGAAAGCCCAACTCCCGCAGCCGCCGCAGCATGGCGGGCGGGAAGTCCAGCGCCGCCACACGGCCCTGTTCTCCGGGGGACAGCGTATCCAAAGTCCTCGCCACGGGCAAAGACCTCCTTCTTCTGTACCATCGATCGACAAGGGCAGACCTTATCGATCGATGGTATCTATGCCAGTGTATGCGCCGTCACTTCAGGGTGACACTGTTGTGGAGCACGGCAGCGCTGTAAAGAAACAGCACATCCGCGCCATCGGGAAAGTCCACGAACCGGCCCAGCAGGTCGCTGGCCAAATAGCGGATGTCCACGGCGTACACCGTGCCGTAGCCCTCCGCCAGCAGCGGGATAAGGCTGCTGCCGAAGGAGTCGCGGAACACCACCAGAGTGCGGTCGTTTCCCGCCGCCGGGTTCTCGATACGCAGCAGGGACTTGCTGCCGCCCAGGAACAGGTCATAGGGCGCTTTCTGCGCGGCGGCGAAGTTATACACGCCGCCGGTGCTGTCCGTCTCGTAGTCGTAGACGGTGCAGCCCTCCAGCACGCTGTCCGTCAGATAAGACAGGGTATCCGCCGCCAGCGTCTCCGCCGTTTTGCCCCAGTAATTGCCGTGGAACACGCCGGACAGAGCGCAGAGCGTCTCCTCCCGATCCTCCGGCAGTGTTACGCTCAGTGCCTCCGCCAATCCTTGGGCCACCGGCAGCAGACGCTCCTGCCGCCAGTGCAGGTCGGTGCGGTAGTAGTCCTCCAGCGCCAGCAGGGACGAGATGTCCACCGTCTGCACCGGCAGCCGGGCGGCCAGCCAGTCCGCCGTGTCCGCCGCGCCGGCGGGGGCATAGCCCTCCGGCGGCTGGGTGAACTGGGCCTTGTCCGGCACGACGGACAGATAGAAGTGATAGCCGCCATCAGTGAAATACGTGTCGATGAGGTGCTGGAAGCGGTGGGCCGCCAGCTCCAGGGACTTCTCGTCCCAGGGCGCATCTGTGGCGGCGGCATAGCCGTTATAGATGTACACCTCGTTCGCCGCGTCCCGTTGGGGCGAGGTGGGCAGCCGGGCCGCGCCCAGCGCCATCACCGCCGCCAGCAGGAGGAACGCGCCTCGCTGCACCATCCTCCGCGTCACAGAATGGCCTCGTCGTAGGTGGCGCTGACGCCGTAGATGCCGTTCAGGTGGGTCATGAAGGTATCTATCAGATCCTCCGCGCCGAAGACGGCCACCACATACTCATCTACCACGGCCACGACCAGCTTGTCGGGGAAGCCGCACATCCACTGGCGCTGCATGATGTTGTCACGCAGCTGCTGTGCCAGCTCAGCGGTGTCGCCGGTGGCGTGGTAGGCAGCGGCGGTGAAGGTGTTGGCGTTCATCATGTGGACAAGGGACGCGGCCTCGTCCACCGCAGCGGTCTCCGGCAGACCCAGCTCGCTGTCCACCAGCGCACGGTCCTTCAGGTCGAAGACGCCGGGAGCGTCCTCGCGGGTGTTGGCCCCGGAGAAATCACCGCCGACGACGGCAAACTTCTCGTCCTCGCCGTAAGTGTTCCATACTGTCTCCAGTATGTTCAGGGCGCTGGTGGGCGTTGCGGGCTTGTCGCCGGAATTGTTGTTTTTGCTGCCGCAGGCGGCCAGACTCAGCACCAGCAGAGCTGCCAGCGCAAGGGATACGATCTTTTTCATGGAAATGTCCTCCAAAACTTGAATGTTCCGCGCAGGGAAAAGAAGCGCGGCTGATGATAAGACGCAGTCGCGCTTTTATTTGTTCCGTGGTAATTGCTGTCAACCCTCGCCTTGGCGTAAAATTCCTCGCCTGGAGGCGTCTTACAGCCAGGTCTGGTCGAAGCCGTAGGGCAGCAGCTCCCGCAGGCGGAAGCTCCTGGCCTGCCCCTGCCCGTTGAGGCAGATGACCTCCATCTCCGGAGCGAATTCCATCATCACCTGGCGGCAGGAGCCGCAGGGCACGCAGTAGTCCTGGCTTTTCCCGGCGATGACGATGCGCACGAAGTCCCGGTGCCCCTCGCTGACGGCCTTGAAGATGGCGGTGCGCTCGGCACAGATGGTCGCGCCGTAGGCGGCGTTTTCAATGTTGCAGCCGGTGAACACCGTGCCGTCCTTGCACAATAGCGCCGCACCCACGGGGAAATGGGAATAGGGGACGTAGGCCATGTCCAGCATGGCCACCGCCTTTTGGCAAAGCTCTCGTTCGGTCATGGGAAATTCCTCCTTATAATAGCTTATTTTTACGGGAATATACCTGTCAGCTCAGCTCGGCAGCGCCGGTGTAGAGCTGGTAATACTTGCCGTGCTGGGCCAGCAGCTCGACGTGGTCGCCCCGCTCGATGATCTGCCCGTGCTCCAGCACCA
>USNH01000175.1 GCA_900556015.1 uncultured Eubacteriales bacterium
CCGCCAACGGCGTCATGGGCAACCTGAACCGCCTGTTCCTGGTGGTGTGCTTCGGCCTTGGCGCGGCCACCGCCGTCATGATCGGCAAGGCCATCGGCGAGGGGCAGAGCCACGACGAGCTGATGGCCCTGGCCAAAACCCTGTCCTGGGTCACGATTTTGGTGGGCGCGGCGCTGGCGGTGGTGGCGCTGGTCTTAGTGCCCCTGCTGTTCCAGCCGGTGATCTTCCCCCTGTTCGAGCTGTACGGCCTCAGCGCCCATCTGGCCACCACCCTGGCGGTGACAGGCTTCGCCTGCATCCCCCTCCATGCCTACTCCATCTCCGCCGTCACCGGCATCCTGCGGGCCGGCGGCGATGTGCTGTGGTCCACGGCGCTGGACCTTGCCCCCCAGTGGGTCATGGCCCTGCCGCTGACGGCGCTGCTGGCGCTGGTACTGGATGCCGACCCCTGGTTCGTCTCCCTGGCCATTCAGGCCGAGAGCTTCCTCAAGTGCCCCATCTGCCTGTGGCGTATCCGCTCCCGGAAATGGATACACGATGTCACGCTGCCGGAGGGGCGCAGAGATGACTGAGCTGTTCGTCTGCCCCCTGTGCGGCGGCGGGCTGACCCGTCAGGCGGGCAGCCTGCGCTGCCCCGCAGGGCACTGCTTCGGTGTCGCCCGCGAGGGCTATACATACCTGCTGCCGGTGAACCGGCGGCACTCCAAGTCCCCCGGCGACGACAAAGCCATGGCCGCGGCGCGCAGTGCCTTCCTCTCCAAGGGCTGGTACGCCCCGCTGCGCGATGCGTTATGTAAACTTTCCGTCTCCCTCACCGGCGATGCGCCCGCCGTGCTGGACACCGGCTGCGGCGAGGGCTACTACACCGCCGGGGTCTACCGCGCCCTGTTGGACGCGGGCAAAGTCCCCACCGTGGCGGGGACGGACATCTCCAAGCCCATCCTGCGTCTGGCAGCCAAACGGGAGAAGAACATCCAGTTCGCCGTGGCCTCGTCCTACCACCTCCCGGTGGCGGACACGTCCATCGACCTGCTGCTGAACTGCTTCTCCCCGCTGGCACTGGAGGAATTTCGCCGCGTGCTGCGGCCCGGCGGCCATTTCCTCTACGTTGTCCCCGGCCCTGACCACCTGTGGGAGATGAAGCAGGTGCTCTACGACGCACCCTACCCCAACGAGGACAAGGAAACGCCCTACCCCGGCTTCCGCTACGTGACCATCCAGCCGGTGGAATCCACGCTCCACCTCACCGACCCGGCGGACATCCAGGCTCTGTTCGCCATGACGCCCTACTGCTGGAAAACGCCGAAAAGCGGCGTTGAAAGATTATGTAAACTTATCGAGCTGGACTGCCGCGTCCAGTTCCGCATCCACGTCTTTGAAAAGGAGTGACCAAAATGCGCTGCACCGTACTGTTCGCCAGTCCCCGGGGCGAGAGAAGCAACACCCTGGCCCTGCTGCGCCCGTGGCTGGAGACGTGGCGACAGGCCGGGCACGAGGCGGAGGTGTTCTCCCTCTACGATATGGACATACAGCCCTGCACCGCCTGCCGCTGCTGTCAAAGCGACTGGCAGCACCCCGCCTGCGTGACGCGGGACGATATGTCCTCCATCTTCGACAGCGTACTGCACAGCGACCTGCTGTTGCTGGCCACGCCCATCTACTCCTGGTTCTGCACGCCGCCCATGAAATCGGCGCTGGACCGGCTGGTGTACGCCATGGAGAAATATTACGGCCCTGCCGGGCGCGGCCCGTCCTTGCTGGCGGGCAAGGCGCTGGCCGCCGTCACCACCTGCGGCTACCGCCCGGAAAAGGGCGCTGACCTGTTCCTGGAGGCCATGGCCCGGTGGTGTAAGCATGGCCGGCTGCGCTGGCTGGGCGGCCTGACGGAGCGCCACCTGGGCTATGGCAGCAAATTTATGGACGAGGAAAAGGACACCCGCGCCCGCGCCTTTGCCGCGGAGGTGATAGAGGAGATGCAGCCATGACCGAAACACGTATCCCCCGCCGGACACGGCGGCATCGCCGCACGCCGGTGCTGTTGCTGCTGTGCGCGGCGGTGCTGGTGGCGGGACTTTTGGCGGCGGTGGTCATGTCCCTGCGGCCCGTGAAAGCTCCCGACCCCAAGCCCGATCCCCACGAGGGACAGGTCTACATCAACGATGGCGCGGGCATGGTGTGGCACACGCCCCTGGAGGGCGTGACCGTCAGCCCCGTGGAGCAGGACGAGTTCGTCCGTGACGGCGAGCGCATCCGCTACACCGGGGCGAACCTGGCCACCCGCTGGGGCGTGGACGTGTCCAACTACCAGGGCAGCATCGACTGGCAGGCGCTGAAGGCCCAGGGCATCGAGTTCGCCTATCTGCGGCTGGGTATGCGGGGCTACGGCCCGGAGGGCACGCTGTACTCCGACCGCTCCTTCGCTCGGTACTACGATGGCGCGAAGGCGGCGGGCATCGACGTGGGCGTGTACTTCTTCTCCCAGGCCGTCACCGTCCGCGAGGCCGCCGAGGAGGCGCTCCACGCCCTGACGCTGCTGGACGGGCGGGCGCTGGATCTGCCGGTGTACTACGACTGGGAGCCCGTTGCCGCCGAGGACTCCCGCACCGCCGCCTACGACCACCTCTACCTCACCGCCGGCGCGGCGGCGTTCTGCAACGTCATCGAGCGCGGCGGCTACACCCCCGGCGTGTACCTGAACCGCCAGCAGGGCTACTACCGCTACGACCTGCGCTCGCTGTCCGACCGCTCCCTGTGGGTGGCGGACTACGCCGACTACCCGGACTTCTACTACGCCTACGATGTGTGGCAGTACGCCGACCATGCGCGGCTGGACGGCGTAAGCGAGATCATCGACCTGAACCTGGAGTTCCGGCCTATTGCATGAACAGCCTGCCGCAGACCGGGCTTCCATGCGGCTGTCCCACAGAAAGTCAACGGTTCGGAAACAGAATGCATACGTTATGTAAACCGTCATTCTCCTCTTTTCCCGTACTTTTCCCACAACCGCAGGATGGGGTAGTAAAAGATCGCCCCTATGCCGCCTGCCGCCAGCAGCACCATAAACGCCGTGTTCAGCACAGACAGCAGCGTATATCGCTGCAATACCGGCGCTACCGAAGCGCCCACCATATCCTCCGCCCAGAGCAGGTCCATATCGACCGAGGTGAACTCGCCGATCATAGCGGCGGCCACGGCGGCCCAAATGAACCGCACGGCGGCCACGCCCACCGCGCCGACGATCGCGGCGGCCAGCAGATACCTGCGGGGCTTCGGCCACGCAGCCTGCGGCGCTGCCGGGCCGGCGTCCTGGACCTCATCCAGCAGCAGATAATCCGTGGTCACGCCGAACAGCCTGCTCAACGCGATAATATTCTCCGTATCCGGCACAGCCCCGCCGCTCTCCCACTTGGACAGCGCCTGCCGTGACACGTGGATCTGCCCTGCCAGCTCCTCCTGGCTCCAGCCCCTGGCCTTCCGCAGTTCCTGCAGCTTTTCTCCGAAGGTCATAGACGTTTCTCCTTTCGCTTGGTAGCTACATCATAGCAGAAATACCCTGTAA
>USNH01000176.1 GCA_900556015.1 uncultured Eubacteriales bacterium
CCCCAAGGGTACTTGCTTCGCGGCGCGAAGCGACGTGGGAATCCGTAATCTTTTAGCTGCAAATCTATGCTAAAGCGCAAAAATCATGTGTTTTGAGAACGGATTGCCACGCCAGTCTGCGGACTGGCTCGCAATGACAGGTTTTTCGACAGACTGAAGCTGAGAAAAATCTTGTGGAAAATGAAATTTATGCCGCCGGACGCAGGGGCAGGCGCACCGTGAACGTGCTGCCCTTTCCCGGGGCGCTGTCCACGCTCACCGTGCCGCCGTGGAGGCGGGCGATCTGCTGCACCATGTAGAGGCCCAGGCCCGTGCCCTCGCCGCCGCTGCGGGCGGGATCGACCTGATAGAACCGCTGCCAGATGCGTTCCTGCTGCTCCGGGGCGATGCCGATGCCGTCATCCGACACCGTCAGCACCGCATCATCGCCCTCCCGGCGCACCGCCACGTCCACGTGGCCGCCGGGCACGCCGTAGCGGAAGGCGTTGGAGATGAGGTTGTTCAGAAGCCGCGTCATCAGCAGCACATCCAGCTCCAGCGTCAGCGGCTGGGTATGGCAGGCGAGGGTGGTGTCCTCCGGGGCGAGAAGCCGCTGCTGCTCGCAGACCACCTCCGCCAGCTCGCCCAGGTCGGCCTGCTCGAAGGACACCTTCTGCGTGCCCTGCTCCAGCCGGGTGATGTGCAATAGCTGCCCGATGAGGCGGGACATCTGCTCCGCCTGCCGGTGGATGACGGTCACGCCGCCCTTATATTCCTCCGGGGACGGCTGGCCCTGCTCCAGCGTTTCGCACTCCGCCAGGATCACCGTGACCGGCGTGCGGAGCTCGTGACTGGCATCGGAGGTGAACTGGGCCTCCGCGTGGAACGACCGCTCCAGCCGGTCGAACATATCGTCAAAGGCGGCGGCCAGCCGGTGTATCTCACTCCTGCCCCGGGGCAGGCCGATGCGCCGGGACAGATCCCCGCCGTCGGAGATGGATGAGGCCGCGTCGATGACCTTTTCCAGCGGCCTGAAGGACAGGCTGGAGATGAGCCAGCCGCCCAGTGCCGACACCAGCACCAGTCCCGGCAGCAGCGCCCAGGCCAGCGGCACGATGACCTCCATGACGCTGCCGCGGGCGGCGCTGTCGATAGTGCCCCGCAGCCACAGACCGCCGCTGCCGATGGTCAGCCGCTGGTCGTAGACGTAGTACGTCCCGCCGTCGCTGCCTGTGACGGTGTGCAGACGGCAGTGCTCAAAGTCCGCCGTGTCCGTTACCGAGGCCGGGGCAGTGCCGGCCAGCCGCTGGCCGTTTTCGTCGAATATCTCCGTATACACGCCGTGACCGTACAGCTCCACGTCGCTGAAATCCCAGCCGCCGTGGTCGAACTCCACGTCGTCGGCGTTGCGCTGCACCATGTATACCAGCTCCGCCTCCGGCGGCCTGGTGACGCTGTTGCGGTTCATCAGCATGACGAACACCAGCACCAGCGCCGCGATGGCCACCATCACTACCGTGAACCAGATGGTCATGCGCCATTTGATGGAGATATGCCTCATTGTCCGTCCTCCTTCAGCACCCAGCCCATGCCCCGCACGGTGTGCAGCAGCTTGGCCTCGCCGTCGCGCTCCAGCTTTTTCCGCAGGTAGCTGATGTATACGTCCACCACATTCGTGCCGCCGGCGTAGTCAAAGCTCCACAGGCTGTTCTCGATCTGTGCGCGGGACAGGATGACGCCCTTGTTGCGGATCAGGTACTCCAGCAGGGCGTATTCACGGGCTGACAGCTCCAGCGTGCGTTCGCCCCGCCGCGCCGTTTTGGCGGCGGTGTCCACCGTCAGGTCGGCCAGCGTAAAGACATTGGTGCGCCCCGCGCCCTTTTTCCGTGTCAGCACCCGCAGACGGGCCAGCAGCTCGTCCAGCGCAAAGGGCTTGATGAGATAGTCGTCCGCCCCGGCGTCCAGACCGTCCACCCGGTCGGATACCGCGTCACGGGCCGTCAGCAGCAGCACCGGCAGGGCGCTGCCCCGGTCGCGCAGCGTCCGCAGCACCGTCAGCCCGTCCACACGGGGCATCATGATGTCCAGCACCGCCGCGTCGTACTCCGCCGCGTTCAGATAGTCCAGCGCCTCCGCGCCGTTCGGTACGCCGTCCACATTGTAGCCCGCCGCCGTCAGGTTCTTCACCAGCATCCGCAGCAGCTCCGGCTGATCCTCCGCCACTAAGATACGCATGGCCGCGCCCTCCGTCCTCTCAGAAATAATGTCGTTATTTTTGTGCCGCCTTGCGGCACGAAAATAGTCGCTTCGCGCCGCGAAGCAAGTACCCTTGGGGTGCTCCACGCACGCCTTGCAAGGCAAGGCTTTGCGCGACATTTGATCCGATTCGAGGCGGGCTTTGCCCCCTCGAGCTCCCCCTGCGTACATGAACTGCTTGTCGTATAGAGAAGGTTTATCGACACGCTGAGGGCTATCAACTCTCAGTCGTGCTTGAACACCTTTTTCTCCAGCGCGAAGATACGGGGCGAGAACGTCCCCGCACCCATGGTGTCATACGTCTCCCGGTAGATCTCCATCCGGCTGTCCACCGCGTCGATGAGACTCAGCAGCTCCGCCTCGGCGCACAGAGGCCGCACCGCCGCACCGAACTCCGGCTCGCCGTGGTGGGACAAAATAAGGTGCTGGAGCAGCACCGACTTCTCCTCCGGCACGTGCAGCGTTTCCGCCACGTGGGCCGCCTCCTGCGCGCCCATGACCAGATGGCCCAGCAGCTGGCCCTTCACCGAGTAGTCCGTGGCCAGCCCCAGCTGGGAGAACACAAACTCCTGCTCCTTGGCCATGTCGTGGAGCAGTGTGCCCGCCAGCAGCAAACTGCGGTCGATGGTGTCCCGGTACAGCTCCGCCAAAAAGTCCGCCAGCTTCATCATGTTGGCGGTGTGCATCAGCAGTCCGCCCAAAAATGCGTGGTGGACGCTCTTGGCCGCCGGGATGCGCTCCAGCGCCTGACCGTGACGCTCCAGCATGGCCTCCGCCACCGCCCGATAGTCCTCATCCTCGATGGACGCGGCCCACTTTTGCAACGCGGCCATGGCCGTCTCCCGGTCGATGGGCGCGGTGGGCACTAACGATGCCGGGTCTACCTGGTCGTCCGCCGCCGCCAGGCGGATGCGGCTGGCGGTGAACTGGGGCGTGCCCCGGAACTCACCCACCGTACCCCGCACCTTGACCACCTTGCCCTCGTCGGCGGCGGTCAGCGGCCCGGCGTAGTCCCACACCTTCATCTCCATCACGCCGGTGCGGTCGCTGAGTGCCCCGGTGAGGAACGGCTTGCCGTTGGCCGTCACCTTGGGGTTGGCGCTTTTCAGTATGTAAAAACCCTCTATTTCGTCGTTCAGCGCCATGGCGCTGACTGGCACATTGTATTCCACAGGAATGCCCTCCTTTTTCGATCTGCGTCCATGATAGCACGTTTCCCCCGTCGTGACAATAGCCGACCGGGCCGCCGGAGAAACGGAAATCGGAAACGTTTTCAGCCTGAAAAAATTTTTGTTTT
>USNH01000177.1 GCA_900556015.1 uncultured Eubacteriales bacterium
GATCATCGGTTTTGAATACTTTTTTTGCTTTGCCCTCGTAGATCTGTTCTAACTTCTGCATGTTCTGCTCCTCCTGCGCATCTGCGCATAAAAATGATCAAAAAAGTCAATTGGCCGCGTACATCTGCCGGTACGGGTTTTTGCTGTCCGGCGTCACCACGGTGAAGGGCCCGTCCATCAGCGCTTCCGCGTCGCCGCCGAACAGGGCGCACCAGCGCTCCACCAGCGGCCGCAGAAGGGCGGTCTCCTCCTCCGTGGGGGGATGGGGCGTCACCTGATCCGGGAAGCGGATGGCGGAAACATCGCCTCTGAAAATCACGCGCCCGCCGTGCTGTCCCGTGCAGGGGAAATACCCGGCGGCGGGCTTTCCGTCCGTATGCAGTCCCAGCACCAGGATCGTGCCGCCTGCCTGATATTCCCCCAGAAAGCTCCCCGCCCGGCCGCCAATGACGATCACCGGCTGCTGATCCTGATAGGCCTTCATGTGGATGCCGGCCCGATAGCCCGCGTTGCCCTGGACATAGATCTCGCCGCCCCGCATGGCATAGCCCGCCGTGTCGCCCACGCTGCCGCGGACCACGATGGAGCCGCCGTTCATCGTATCGCCTACGGCGTCCTGTGCGTTGCCGTTAACGGTAAGGGAGCCGCCCCCCAGATACGCGCCCAGGGCGTTGCCGGGGATGCCGTCGATCTCCACCCGGCGTCCGCTCATGCCCGCGCCGATAAACCGCTGCCCAAGGCAGCCGGTGATGCGGCATGACGGCCCGGCAGCCCGGATCGCCTCATTTAAGGCCCGGTAATCCAGACCCTTTGCTTGAATATCCATGAACTATCACACCTCCGCTGTTTTTCCGGTGGATCGGGATTTTTTTGCCGCTCACTCTCCGGCATGGGCCACGCCCAGAATGGACAGCTCCTTTTCCGTCAGCCCCACGGCCCGCAGCATCAGCCGGTTGCCCCGCAAAGCCTCGATGGAATTGATCCCCATGCCGCCCATGATCTCCATGATCTCGTGCTTCCACGCCGTCATCAGATTGATGAGGCGTTCCGTGCCCTCGTCGGGGTCCAGCCGCTTGACCAGCTCCGGGCGCTGCGTGGCGATGCCCCACGCGCATCTGCCGCTCTGACAGGTGCGGCAGAGGTGGCAGCCCATGGCGATCAGCGCCGCCGTGCCGATATAGCAGGCGTCCGCCCCCAGAGCCACGGCCTTTACCACGTCGGCAGAGGAACGGATGCTGCCGCCTGCGATCAGGGACACCTGATTGCGGATGCCCTCCTCCCGCAGCCGCTGGTCCACGGCCGCCAGCGCCAGCTCAATGGGAATGCCCACATTGTCGCGGATTCGGGTAGGCGCGGCGCCGGTGCCGCCCCGGAAGCCGTCGATGGCAATGATGTCCGCGCCGCCCCGCGCAATGCCGCTGGCGATGGCCGCGATGTTGTGGACCGCGGCTACCTTGACGATCACCGGTTTCCGGTACTGTGTTGCTTCCTTTAAGGAGCAGATCAGCTGCCGGAGATCCTCGATGGAATAAATATCGTGGTGGGGCGCCGGGGAAATGGCGTCGGACCCCTCCGGGATCATGCGGGTACGGGAAACATCGCCTACGATCTTCGCCCCCGGCAGGTGTCCGCCGATGCCCGGCTTGGCCCCCTGCCCCATTTTGATCTCAATGGCCGCGCCGGCCATCAGGTAGTCCTCGTGAACACCGAACCGCCCGGAGGCCACCTGGGTGATGGTGTTGCGCCCATAGCGGTAAAGGTCCTCGTGGAGTCCGCCCTCGCCGGTGTTATAGCAGATTCCCAGCGCTTCCGCCGCTCTGGCCAGACTTTCGTGGGCGTTGAAGCTGATGGAGCCGTAGCTCATGGCGGAGAACAGCACCGGCATGGACAGCTCCAGCTGCGGCGTCAGCTCCGTGATCAGCCGCCCTTGGGCGTCGCGCCGGATGCGCTCCGGCTTCTTGCCCAGAAACACCCGGGTCTCCATCGGCTCCCGCAGCGGGTCGATGGGCGGGTTCGTGACCTGGGAGGCGTTGAGCAGCAGACGGTCCCAATAGACCGGCAGCTCCTTGGGGCTGCCCATGGAGGACAGCAGCACGCCGCCGGTGGCGGCCTGCTTCCAGATCTCCTCCACGGCATCGGAGGACCAGTTGGCGCTCTCCCGCAGGGTGCAGCGGTTTTTCTCGATCTTCAAAGCGTGGGTGGGACAGTACGCCACGCACCGCTGGCAGTCCACGCATTTACTCTCATCCGCCAGCATCCGGTTATGGGTCTCGTCAAAGCGGTGAACGCCGTTGGGACATTGCTCCACGCAGACCTTGCAGTTGACGCAGCGCTGCGGGTCCCGCACCACCTCAAACTGCGGCGGCACATAGAAATTTTTCATCAGTAAGTCCCTTCTTTCAACCGGACGATGACCGGCTCACCGCCCATGGGCGCCCATATATTCTCCGCGTCAGGCTCCATGACCCGGATGGCCGCCTCCTCGCTGGAAATGAACACACGGTCATCCTTTTCGCCTACCACCATGCTCCGCAGCTTCAACCGGTCGTTCAGCGCCATCAGCCCGCCGGAAAAACCGAGGATGATGGAAAACGGCCCCGTCAGCAGCAGGCTGGGAAACACCTTGCGGAGATATGTCAGCCGTTCCGCCTCCTGCGGCTCCATGTGCTCGATGGTGCTCCAGAAGGGAGCCGCCATCACGGAGGCCGTCTCCTCCAGCGTCAGTCCCTGCCGCCGCAGCAGGTAATCCGCGATGTAGGCCATGACCTCCGTATCCGTTTGCAGCGTGCACTGGTAGCCGAACATCTCCACACAGCGGCGGTTGGCGTCATAAGATGAGATCTCGCCGTTGTGCACCACAGACCATTCCAGCAGGGAGAACGGATGGGCGCCGCCCCACCAGCCGGGGGTGTTGGTGGGATAGCGGCCGTGGGCCGTCCAGCAGTACGCCTCGTACTCCTCAAGGCGATAGAACCGGCCCACGTCCTCCGGATAGCCAACCGCCTTGAAAGTCCCCATATTTTTGCCGCTGGAAAACACGTATGCGCCCCGAAGCTCCGCGTTGATCTTCGTTACGATGCGGGCCACGTATTCCTCCGCGTCCAGCTGCAGCCGGTTCAGCACCGACTGCATAGGTGCCAGAAAATACCGCCAGATCAGGGGCACATCGGTGATCTCCGGGATCTGCCGGATGGGAATGTGCTCCGCCTTGACAATCTCAAAGCCTTCCTTCAGCAGCGCTTCGCAGGTCTTGCGGGTATCCCGGCTGTCAAAGAAGATGTGGAAGGCATAGTAGTCCCGGTATTCCGGATAAATGCCGTATGCGGCGAAGCCGCCGCCCAGACCGTTGGAGCGGTCATGCATGGGGATCATGCTCTCCACGATCTTCTCTCCCGTCATCCGGCGTCCCTCCCGGGAGATCACAGCGGAGATCGCGCATCCGGACGGGATGCGGACCTGCCCTTCTCTTTTCATGATGTTCACCTTCCTCAAAACGGCGTTTTTTTTCCGTTACGAAAAAA
>USNH01000178.1 GCA_900556015.1 uncultured Eubacteriales bacterium
CAGGAACGCCACACCCTGGATGAGTAGTATGCTGACGGCGGTGAAAAACATCTGATGGCTCTTGCCGAAATCCGTGAAGTAGCACATATAGCCCAGCAGAAACTCGGACAGGTACGCAAACACCACCGTCAGGGCGGACATGAGCCAGTTGTAGCGCAGCTCCAGAAACAGCAGCAGGTACAGCATGATGAACGCGAAGGAGATGCGGTTGGACAAAAACTCGAACAGATAGCGGGACATCATCTCACCGGCCATACCCACCGCCTTTCTCCTCTAAAAACGCCAAGTAGCGCCGCCGGGTCTCCGGCGCTTTGCCCCGGGCGATGGGTATATCCTTCCCATCGTCCATGACCACGTGGTCGCTGTATAGGGAGCGGATGTAGTGCATATTGATAAAGTAGGATTTGTGGGGCTGGAGGAAATCCTCGCTCTCGGCCACCTGCCCTACCGCTGACTCGAACGAGCCGCTGCGGCGGCGGTTGGTGATGTGCCGCCCGTCGCTGAGGGCATAGACCATGCTCCTCTCTCTGTTCTCCACGTACAGCAGCTCCTCCAGCGCCACCAGGGCGATCTGGATGCCGTCGCGGACGGAGATGATCTCCCGCTTGCGGGTGGTGTGGAGGCCATAGGCCCGCTGCATGGCAGAGAACAGCTCGCGCCGGTCCAGCGGCTTGGGGAGGTAGCCCACGGCGTGGATGCCGAAGGCGTCCAGCGCATACTCCGTGGAGGAGGTCACGTAGATCACCGGCACTTCGCTGTCGCCCCGGCGGATCATACGCCCCAGGGCGATGCCGTCCAACTCCGGCATGAGGATGTCCAGCAGGTATATATCAAAGCTGCTGCCCTGGCGCAGACGGTCACACAGCGCCGCCGGCGAGGCGAACTCCTGCACCCTGCCCCGCACACCCGGCATATCCGTCAGCCAGGCGTCGATGCCCGTATGCAGCAGCGCCAGGTCCTCGGGATAGTCGTCGCACACCGCGATCCGCAAAGCTCTGTCCATAATAAGCCCCCTGTATGGCATATAGTGATAGTAGGGTAATTATAGCGTTCCCCTACCGCTGTTGTCAATTCTATTCATTTCAGGCTGCCGAAACGGCGACGGCTTTTTCGGCGGAAAAACGCACCGCCGGAGCGGTGCGCTTTTCGTATATACCAATTTGTGAGGAAACACGTTTTTCAGCCCTTGAGGTACTCCAGGGCGATGGCGCTCATGCCGGTGACACCGGACTTCATCACGTTCTCATCGAACACGATCTTTCCGTTGTGGAGGGACACCATGTCCGTGCCGTGGCCCGCGTCGATCATCATGAACGCCGAGGGCGTGCCGGTGAGCTTGCCGAAGAAGCTGAAGTCCTCGCTGCCGGAGAAGGGCCGCTCGATAAACTCCGTCCTGCCGCCGGACTCGGTGACGGCCTTGTTGACCAGGTCGATCATGGCCGGGTCGTTGTACTGGAGGGCGTAGCCCTCCTCCAGCCGCACCTCGATGTCGCAGTCGAAGGCGATGCCGATGCCCTTGCAGATGCGCTGCACCTCGCGGATGGCGGTGTCGCGGCCCGTGTCGCTGAAGGAGCGGAGCACCGCCACCATCTGCGCCTCGCCGGCGGTGATGTTCACCGCGTCGCCGCCGGACATAGTGCCCACCGTCAGCACGGCGGTATCCATGGGGTCAATGCGGCGGGAGACCACGGTTTGCAGCACGGTGATGAGATACCCGGCGCAGGCGATGGCGTCCCGTGCGGTGTGGGGTGCAGCGCCGTGGCCGCTCTTGCCGTGAACGCTGATGTGGAACAGATCGACAGCGCTGGTGAAGTAACCCTTATACAGCTGCATCCGGCCCACGGAGTCATTCTCGGAGGGGCAGACGTGCTGGCCGAAGATGGCATCCACATGGGGGTTCTCCATGACCCCGGCGGCCACCAGTGCCCGTGCGCCGCCGGGCATCAGATCCTCGCTGGGCTCGAAAATGAACTTGACCGTACCGGCGAACGTGTCGCGCAGGTGGCACAGCGTTCTAGCAACGCCCAGCAGCATGGTGGTGTGGAGGTCGTGGCCGCAGGCGTGCATCACGCCCTCGGTCTCGCTGGCAAAGGGCAGCCCCGTCTCCTCGTGGACGGGCAGGGCGTCGATGTCGGCGCGGAGCGCCACGCACTTGCCAGGGCCTTTGCCGCCGTGGAGCAGTCCCACCACCGCCGTGGGCAGAGGCTGCTGTATCTCGTCCATGCCCATCTTCTCCAGCTCACGGCGGATGAGGGCGCTGGTGCGGACCTCCTGCATACCCGTCTCCGGGTGGGCGTGGATGTCGCGGCGGATGGCCACCAGCTCATCGAAAATACTGTCAACGTAACTGCGAATATCAGACATTTGAAGGAACTCCTTTCAAAAACGCGAGGGCGGGTCTTACAGCCAGGCGCTCATGACGCCGGCCACCAGCACGGAGGTGATGGACACCGTGACCATACCGGCCACCAGCATCTTGGGCATGATCTGGGCATTGATGGTGGCCTTTTCCTCCGCCGTTGTGCCGGTGGACTCGGACACCTCGTTGGAAATGATGACCGTTCCGGGGAAGCCGAACAGGCAGGAGCTGCCGATGGCCACGGACATCTGCCAGCTGTAACCGAAGATCTTGCCCACCAGGATGGACACCAGGGCGAAGGCCACCGTGCCGATGAGCACGCAGACCAGCAGAGGCACGACCATATTGCCCACCATTTCGGGGGTGGCGGAGGCCAGGTTGGTGAAGATGGACAGAGTGATGATGGGCATCACGATGCCGGTGGCGTGGGCCTTGCCCAGGGCGTCCTCATCCAGGAAGCCCAGCTCCTTGCACAGCACGCCGAAGATCAGACACCACACCAGCTTGTTCACCGCGTCGTGGAACAGGCTGGACACCCACACGGACAGCAGGGCCACCAGAATGACCTTGGCCAGGATGGCGTTGGGGGTGTTGTACTTGTCAGGCAGGGCGGGGATCAGCTTTTTGCGGCCCGCGGCGGCGGCCTGTGCCGCACCGGCGGACACGTCCACCTTCAGCTCGCCGCTGTCCAGCTTGGCCTTGATGCGCTTGGCCTCGCTCTTGAGGCACAGGGAGGCCACGGGGTAGCCCACGAAGCCCTGGGCGCACATGACCAGCGTGGCGAACACCGCCAGCTCCGGCAAATTGGCCTTCTGTGCCATGTCCTGCATGGTCAGCGTGGCCACCACGCCGCCGGACAGGATGGGCGCGCCCACCAGGGCGAAGCCGCGGTCGATGAACAGCTGGCCCAGGAAGAACACGGCGGCGGAGATGGCGATGCACGCCACCGCCGAGATGATAACGGTGCGCCACTGCGCGCCGAAGTCACGGAGCTTGATGGTCGTGCCCAGGTGTACCAGCAGCATGGTCACCAGCAGGCCCGCCATACTCAGCAGCGTGGAGTCGGCAAACAGGGTGGTGGGAAAAATGCCGGCCCAGAACCCGGCCAGGAATACGACGGAGGCCACCAGCAGCATGGATACGATGGCCTTT
>USNH01000179.1 GCA_900556015.1 uncultured Eubacteriales bacterium
AAGTCCACGCTGGTGCGGGCGGCCATCGAGGGCAAGCGTGTCGGCGGGTTCTTCACCAAGCGGGTGGAGGGCTTGCTGGAGCGGCCCTCCGTCCACCTGCTGCGGGCCGGGACGGCGGATGTGCCGTCGGCGGAGAACCTCCTGTTCTGCTGCGGCGGCAGTGCGGATATACAGCGGTTCGAGCAGCTGGGCTGCGGGGCTTTGGCCGATACGGCGGGCTGCGATGTGCTGGTGATGGACGAGCTTGGGCCGCATGAAGAGCAGGCCGCCGCGTTCCGGCAGGCGGTGCTGCGGGCGCTGGACGGGGATGCACCCATCATCGGCGTTTTGCAGCAGGCGGAGAGCGCGTTTCTGCGTCAGGTGGCGGCGCATCCGAACGTCCGGGTGATCACGGTGACGGAGGAGAACCGGGACGCACTGCATCACTGGCTGATACAGGGAAAATAGCGAGGAGGGCACGCTTCGGCGTGTCCTTTTTTCTGCGCCGTGGGGCAATATCCTTTGCAAGCGGACGGAAGATGTTGTATACCATGGTCGTGAAACGAGAACAAGAGAGGGGGATGCACCCATGGAGCTGCATATCCTGATGGGCCGGGCCTGCGCCGGAAAGAGCCGCCGGGTGCTGGAACAGATAGCCGCGCGGCGGAGCGAACGGGGACAGGTGCTGCTTGTGCCGGAGCATGCCTCCCACGAGGCGGAGCTGGACCTGTGCCGGGCCTGCGGGCCGACGGCCAGCCGTGATGCGGAGGTGCTGAGCTTCCGCAGTCTGGCCACCCGTGTACTGAGCCGCACCGGCGGACTGGCGGACGTGACGCTGGATGCCGGCGGCAAGCTGCTGACCATGCGCCGGGCGTTACAGGAGGTCAGCGGGCGTCTGACGGTGTTTGCGCGGCCCTCCCAGCGGCCTGCGTTTCTGCGGCAGCTGGTGGCGCTGGCGGACGAGCTGTACGCCTACCGGGTGCAGCCGGAGACGCTGCTGCGGCAGGTGGAGGACATCCCCGGCGCGGCGGGGGATAAGCTGCGCTCGGCGGCGCTGGTGTTCGCCGCCTACGATGCCCGCCTCCATGGCGACGGGTTCGACGTGCGCTCCCGGGTGCAGAAGCTGTGTGACGCGCTGCCGGAGGACGACTACCTGACGGGCAAGGACGTGTACGTGGACGGGTTCTCCTACTTCAACCGGGTGGAGGAGGACATTTTGGCCACGGTGCTGCGCCAGGCCCACAGCCTGACGGTGACGCTGCTGGGGGATATGCACGAGGTGCAGCTGTTCCAAAACGCCATCGGCCAGCGTTACCGGCTGGAGCGGATGGCGGCGGAGAGCGGCGCAAAGTGTGAAGTAGAACACCTTGTCACCTGCGTCAGTACCCCGCTGGGCCATTTGGAACGCCACTGCTTCGGCGATACGAAGGAATGGCAGGGCGGCGACGTGCCCATCCGGCTGTACCAGGCCGACACGGCGTTTTCCGAGGTGGAGTACGTGTCGTCCCAGCTGCGCCGTTTGGCCCGGCAGGGCGTGCGCTGGCGTGATATGGGCGTGGCCGCCCGGAACATGGACGTGTACGGCCCGCTGCTGGCGGCGGTGTTCCGCCGGGACGGCATCCCGGCCTATATCAGCCGCCGCAGCGATATTCTGGATAAGCCCGTGCTGACGCTGCTGCTGTCCGCCGTGGACGCGGTGACGGGCGGCTTTGAATACGAGGACGTGTTCCGCTGCCTGAAAACCGGCATGACCAGCGTGACGGAGCAGGAGTGCGACCTGCTGGAGAACTACGCCGTCCGCTGGGAGATCCGGGGCAATATGTGGCTGCGTGACGTGGACTGGACGGCCTGCCCGGACGGCTACGGCCTGGAGATGACGCCCCGGCGGCAGGCGCAGCTGTCGGAGGTCAACCGGGTGCGGCGCAAGGTGCGGATGCTGTTTTGGCAGCTGAGTGAGGGACTGAAAGATAATAAAACTGCGAGGGGTAAGGCGGAGGTGCTTTACACATTTGCGGAGCTGGCGGGCACGCCGGATATTCTGAAGCGCCGGACGGAGGCGCTGCGGGAGAGCGGCGATATGCAGGCAGCGGAGGAGTACGCCCAGCTGTGGCACATCTTCTGCCAGGTGCTGGATCAGTTCGTGGAGCGGCTGGGCGACACGGAGGTGGACGGCGAGGAGTTTGCTCGGCTGCTGCGGCTGACGCTGAGTCAGTACGCCGTGGCCACCATCCCGGCCACGCTGGATCAGGTGAAGGTCAGCCCCCTGACCCGGAACGACCGCCACCCGGTGCGCCACCTGTTCCTGCTGGGCGCAAACGACAGCGTGCTGCCCACGGTGTCCGCCAACACCGGCCTGCTGGACGGGGCGGAGCGGGAGCTTCTGCAGCAGCAGGGCATCGCCCTGGCGGACGCGGATTTTGACGACCTGAGCAGCGAGCTGCAAAACATCTACGCCGCACTGGCGCAGCCCACGGAGAGCCTGACGGTGACGTGGCCCGCCGGGGACGAGACGGGAGCGCGATTGCTGCCGTCCTTCGTGGTGGCGCGGATACGCCAGCTGTTCCCGGCGGTGCGGGTGGAGCGGGAGGACGGCGCATACCGCCGCGAGCTGCCCGTCCCGGCGCTGACGCTGGCGGGCCGCTGCCCGGAGGGCGCGCTGTGGCGCTATTTCCGGGAAAACGGGCAGGGCGCGGTGCTGAACCGTATGGCCGCAGCCCGTGCCATGGGCCGGGGACGGCTGTCGCCGGAGGCGGTACGCAGCCTGTACGGCGGCACGGTGGCCATGTCGGCCTCCCGGCTGGACCGGGTCAAGACCTGCCATTTCGGCTATTTCATGGAATACGGCCTGCGGGCCAGGGAGCGGAAAACCGCCCAATTTGAAGCGCCGGAGATCGGCACGTTCCTCCACTACCTGCTGGAAAACGTCCTGCGTGAGCTGGACGGCGGCGAGGGCATCGGCCAGGCGCAGCCGGAGCGTCTGCGGGCGCTGGTGAACAGGTTCACCGACCAATACATTGCCGCCGTCATCGACGGCTATGGCGACAAGAGCGCCCGCTTCCGCTACCTGTTCTCCCGGCTGCGGGAGACGGCCTGCACCATCGTGGAGAACGCGGTGGAGGAGATGCGCCACTCGGATTTCCGGCCCATGGCCTTCGAGCTGGGCTTCGGCGGCAGGGACGGCCAGCTGCCCGCCATCACCGTCACCGCAGGGGACACCACCCTGTCCGTAACGGGAAAGGTGGACCGGGTGGACGGCTGGCTGAAGGACGGGCGGCTGTACCTGCGGGTGGTGGACTACAAGACGGGGAAAAAGTCCTTCGACCTGGCGGACGTGCGCTGCGGCCTGGGCATTCAGATGCTGCTGTACCTGTTTGCGCTGCAAAGAAGCGGCGCGGCGTATTTCAACAGCCCCGTCGAACCGGCGGGCGTGCTGTATCTGCCCGCCCGCGATGTGATACTGCGGGCGGATCGGGCCGTCCCGCCGGAGAAGCTGCAAGCGTCCCTGCGGCGTGAGCTGCGGCGCAGCGGTAT
>USNH01000180.1 GCA_900556015.1 uncultured Eubacteriales bacterium
CCACCGGCTACATCGCCTCCGCGCCTCAGACGCGGCAGGTGCTGGACTTCGTGGCGTCCATCCGCAGTCCCGAAACGCTTCTGGTGGTCGATCCCGCCATGGCGGACCACGGAAAGCTGTACGCCGGGTTCGACGACGATTTTCCTAAGGCCATGGCCCAGGTGGTGGCCCAGGCGGACGTGGCGCTGCCCAACCTGACGGAGGCGTGCCTGCTCACCGGGACGCCCTACCGCGAGGACATGGACGAGCCCTTTGCCCGGGAGCTGCTGCAAAAGGTGGCATCGCTGGGCGCGAAAAGGGTGGTGCTCACCGGTGCGTCCTTCTCCCCGGACAAGCTGGGCGCTATGGGCTACGACAGCGCCGCCGGCACGTACTTTACATGTCTCGGCCCGCGGCATCCCGCGTTGTTCCACGGCACGGGGGACATCTTTGCCGCCGCCGTCACCGGCGGACTGGTGCGGGGCATGGCGCTGGAGCAGGCGGTGCAGCTGGCGGTGGATTTCACCCTGGACTGCATCCTCGCCACGGAGCGCGACCCCGCCGCCGGCTGGTACGGCGTGGAGTTTGAAAAGGCACTGCCCGCGCTGGTGCGCCGCATGGAGCGGTGGGGAGAATAAAGCGCGTAACAAGGGCCTCCGGCAAAAGCCGGAGGCCCTTTGGCTCATTCTGTCAATAATGCTTCACCAGCCCCGCCAATAGCAGCGTGGGCAGCAGCCACAGCAGCTGATACAGCACCATGGCCAGCGGCGTCAGCAGCGCGAAATTCCCGATGGAGGTCAGGTAATACGCCAGTGCGATGCCCGCCGCCGCGCCGATATAGCTCAGCACCGTGGCCGTCCGCACGGCCTTCACCGCCCGGCGGCTTCCGGCCACCGTCTCCACCAGGGGCAGCAGCCCCTCCCGGCAGATGACCGCGTAGGGCGCTTCGCCCTGCTGCTGCGCCAGCTCTGCCAGCGCCAGCCGCGTGGACACATCCGGGTACACCGGCTTGGCGTCCACACCAAACTTCCGCTTGATCAGCCCCGGCGTCACGTTGCCGCTGCGTACCGCCAGCACCGGCGTGATATGGAAGCGCCGCAGCGTCCGCAGCGCCCACTCCGCGTTGCGGGAGGGCTGATACTTGATGGCGAACGCCGCCGTCAGCGCCCCGTCCACCGCCAAAAACGCGCCGGTGGGCAGCTTCATCTCCCGTGGCAGGGCCACCTTCCGCTTTTTCATAAAGTACGCGCTGCCCAGCAGCACCGTCTCGCCCCGGATGGTAGCCTCCACGCCGCCCTCCTCGCAGAACCGCAGCCCGTCCACCGGCAGGTGAACGCCGCCCTCGGCGGTGAGCTGCCGCTCCAGCAGCGGTGTCAGCCCGCTGCCTGCCGCCTTGGCCACCGATGCGGCGTAGGAAATCGCCCGGCTTCGCTCCTCGCCGAATACCTTGTAGCCGTTCAGCGACACCGTTCCCGCCGGGAACAGGTCGTCATCCGTCAAAACCAGCCGGTTGGGGCGGCTCACCGCCCGCGCTCCGGCATACCCCGCGGCGGCGCAGCCGCTGCGTCCCAGCCGCCGTGACAGATAGAAAAGGGGCAGCACCCCCGTCAGGGGGATGGCCACGCCCATGCCCGCCGTCACCAGGGAAGTCAGCACCCAGGGGAAGTCGGTCATACCCTGCCCCGACAGGCACACCACGCCGGCCAGCACCACCGCCGCCGACAGCAGCAGCGGTAGCACGTAATTCTGCCACAGCCGGGCCGGGTCTGCCTTCTCCGTCAGGCGGTAAAAGCCCTCGGTTTTCCCCCGCTGCTTGCACACTCCCGCCGCCGTGACGGAGACCACATAGGGCGGCTGGCCGTTGAGCACCAGCAGATGATATGCGCTGCGCCGCGTCTCCGCCTCCAGATACAGCCCCCACTGGCAGGATACCGTCAGCAGCGCCCCGGCAGCAGCGTAGGGCGTGGCCACCGTGCTGCCCGTCACCATGCCGCACACGCAGCACAGCAGCTGGGTCAGCACCGCCACCCCGGCGCACAGCTCGCAGCCCACACGGCCCTGCCGCAGCAGCTCCATGGCCCGCTGCCACACGGGCATACACAGCAGGGCCGTCAGCAGCAGCCCGCCGCCCAGGGCGGCGCACCGCAGCATGGACTCGTCCAGCCACTGGGACGGCAGCCGCTCCAGCTCCTGCAAAACGGCGGCGGCCAGCAGCGCTGCCGCCGGCAGCAGCGCCGTCAGCAGCCCCCGCCGCAAACGGCGGCAGCGCCGCTTTTCATCCCGCAGCAGATCCTCCGCCAAGGGCTCGGGCTCAAGAGGTTCTTCCTCCTCCGCCTCGTCCTCCGGCTGGTCGAACAGCTGCTCCGTGTCCTGAAACCGGGGGCGGCGCTTTTGTCCGTCCCGGCGTTCCCGCCACCGCTGCGCCAGCGCTGCCAGCCTGTCGCCCAGGGATACGGGCTGTTCGATCACGCCGTCATCCCCGTCCTCCAGCACCGCGTCCACCGTTTGGCTCATAATGTCCTTCAGCGCCATGCGGTCCGGCGCGTCGGAGCGGTACGGCCCGTCCTCCGGCGCGTCCGCCGCTTCCTCCGGCGCGGGAGTTTCCCCCGTGACCGGGTCAGGCGCTTCCTCCGCCACCGGCGCGGGCGTTTCCGCTGCTGAGTCAGACGCTTCCTCCGTTACAGGCGCGGGCGCTTCCTCCGTTTGGGCAGGCTGACGCCCACCCCTGCCGTACTCGGCCAGGATGGCTTCCAACGAATACTCGTCCTCCTCCGGGACGTTTGTATAGCCGTTTCTGTCGTATCGCCTGCTCATAGCTCCTCGCGTTCCGCGTTTAGTTTCCTCTCTGCCGCACCGCCTCATACAGCAAAATCGCCGCGGCGGCGCTGGCGTTCAGGGACGAGATGCGTCCCTTCATGGGGATGCTCACCAAAAAGTCGCAGCTCTCCGCCGCCAGCCGCGTCATGCCGCTGCCCTCCGAGCCGATGACGATGGCCGCCGGGCCCTTCAGATCTGCGTCGTACAGCGTGGTGTTGCCGTCCGCCGCCGTGCCGAACACCCACACGCCCTGCTTTTTCAGCTCCTTCAGCAGCGCCGGGATGTTGGGCACGCGGGCCACCGGCATATAGCTCACCGCTCCGGCGGAGGTTTTGGCCACAATGGCCGTCAGCCCCGCGCTGCGGCGCTTGGGGATCACCACGCCGTGCGCCCCGGCGCACTCGGCGGTACGCAGGATCGCGCCCAAATTGTGGGGGTCGGAGATCTCGTCACACACCACCAGCAGCGGCGCTTCGCCCTTCTCCGCGGCGGCGGCCAGAATGCTGTCCACCGTCACGTATTCCCGCACGGCGGCCAGGGCGATCACGCCCTGGTGTGCGTGGGTGCGGCTCATGTTGTCCAGCTTCCGCCGGTCAGCCTCCACCACCACGATCCCGGCGGCGCGTGCCTTGGAGGCGATGTGCCCCAGCAAAGCGAAGATCGGAAGAGCGTCGTGTAGGGAAAGAGTGTAGATCTCGGTG
>USNH01000181.1 GCA_900556015.1 uncultured Eubacteriales bacterium
CGTGCTGGACTTCTTTATCACCTTGTCCACCCTGATCTCCTTTACCCTGACCCGAGTTGCGGGGGTGCCGGTGGACGGCTACTTCGGTATTGCCATCAGCGTGGTGTTGCTGATCAGCGGCGCTAAGTCCTGTGTTTCCTCCTTTTCCTGTATTTTGGGCAAGCGAGAGACGGAGAATTGCGACCGTGCCCAGGCATTGCTTACGGCACAACCGGGGGTGACCGGTGTAGCTAATGTGCAGTGCCACCGCTACGGACGGCACCTGGCCTTTACGGCAGATATTACTACGGATCAAATGACGGTAGAAGCAGTGGCGCAGTTACAAGAGGGGCTGCGGGCGCTTTTGCAGACAGAAATGGGTGCGGATTTTACGGCGGCAATCAGCCCCGGCACATCAACTGTCCAAATAGAACAAAACAAAAACGGGGGAGTAACAAATGTCTAACAAAAAAGGGGCTCTTTTGACAGAAGAGCAAAGATTGGAAAATGCTTCAGCCCGTAGTAGGAGCTGACGAAGGCGGAGTTGGTGGGGGTCACGCCGCCGTAGGAGAAGCCGCCCAGCACGAAGCCTGCCACCAGGATGGGGAAGCTCTTCAGGGTCAGGGACAGGATCAGTACGCCGCAGGTCAGCAGGAAAAGAACATTCACGGTCTGCATGGTCTTGCTGCGGCCCACCTTGTCGAACAGCGCGCCCAGGATGACGCGGCCAACGCCGTTGCAGATGGAGATCAGACCCACCACGGTGGCGATCGTACCGGCGGAGACGTCTGTGCCGATCTCGCGGGCGACACCACTGGCCTGGGAGATCAGAGCTAAACCGGCGGCACTGAGCAGGATGGCCCACAGATAGTACAGCCAAAAGGCGGGCTTGCGGATCATCGTGCCGGTGGTGGCCTCCATGGCCACGGGGTTGACCCAGCGCTTGACCTGCTTGCCGGCAGCGGGAGGCTGGTAGTCCGCAGGGGGCTTCTCCACGAAAAAGGCGCAGATGGCCAGCACCACGGCGGTGATGATGCCGAACACGGTGAAGGACTGACGCCATGCGCCGATGGCCTCAGGGGTACACATCTGATAGATCTTGCCCACCAGGAAGCTGCTGAGGCCGAAGCCCATCAGCAGCACGCCGGAGATGAGGCCCTGCTTGTCGGGAAACCAGCGGCTGATGGTGCCCATCACCGCATTATAGGCGAGGCCGGAGGCAAAGCCGCAGATGACGCCGAAGCCGATGTACAGCCCCATGAGGGATGTAATACGGGCGGACAGCATAAAGCCGCCCAGGAACATGACCGCCGCCGCCCAGACGTAGATCTTGGCGCTGACCTTGCCGGACAGGAAGCCACCCACCATGCAGCCCACGCAGAACAGGATCATCACGATGGTGAAGGTCAGACTCAACTGGGCTTTTGTCCATTCGGGAAATTCCTGGGCAATAGGGCCTGACAGCACACTCCAGGCGTAGACCATGCCGGCGAACAGCAGGATCAACACGCCGAGGGCGGCGTAGACCCAACGATTTAGTTTTTTCATAATACTCTTATCACTTTCTTATACCCCAGTCGTGATGCCCAGCCGGGCCAGCGCCGCCGCCTTCAGGGCGGAGAGCTGGATCTTGCCCAGCGGGCTGCGGGGAAATTCATCAAAAAACAATACGTGCTGCGGGACTTTGAAGGCCGCCGCCTTGTCCCGTACCAAATTACGGATGTGTTCCTCCGTCATAGGGGTGTAGGCGATGACGCAGGCGCAGACCGTCTCGCCGTAATGCCGGTCGGGAATGCCGATGACCCGGACATCCTCCGCGTCGGGATCGGCCTTGATGAGCGCCTCGATCTCGGACGGGGAGATGTTCTCGCCGCCCCGGATGATGATCTCCTTTTTTCGGCCCGCATAGGTCAGGTAGCCAGCATCGTCCAGACTGCCCAGATCGCCGGTGTGCAGCCAGCCGTCCATGTCGATAATGTAGCTGGTGGCGGCGGGCAGCTTGTAATAACCTTGCATCACATTGTAACCGCGGATGCAGATTTCTCCCGCCGTGCCGGAGGGGACGACGCTGCCGGTGACGGTGGACTTGATGCAGCCCTCCACGCCGGGGAAAAAGCGGCCCAGTGTCCGCAGCCGCACATCAATGGGATCGTGGAGACCGCAGCTGCTGATACCGGCAGTGGCCTCCGTCTGTCCTAAAGAGGGCAGCAGGTCGAAGCTGAATGTGCGGCAAACATCCAAATACAGCTCCTGCTGGAAGCCTGAGCCGCCGATGAGTCCTGCCCGCAGGGAGGACACATCGTAGCGCCCCTGTTTATAACGCTCCAGCAGCACGGAGAACAACGTGGGCACGGCGGTGAGAATGGTGCAGCGCTCCCGCTGGATGGTTTCCAAGATGGTTCTGCCGTGCCGGTCCGCAGGAAAACAGACACACGCGCCCGCGGTCATGGCGGCAAGCACCGTGGCCGTCAGGGCGAAGCAGTGGTACATGGGAAGCACGGAGCAGAAACGATCCTGCTCCGTGGCTTCCAGTACGTTGGCCTGGGCCAGCATAACGTTGACGCGGGAAAAATGGGTGGTCAGCACCGGCTTGGGGCGCTCCATCGTCCCGGAGGTAAAGAGAATGGTGTCCGGGTCGTCGGCCGTTACGAGGTTCTTGGCGGTCCGCAGCGCCGCGTCGCCGTACGCTCTGCCGGAGAGCAGTAACGTGTTCAGATCATCCTGAGACGCCAGGGGGATCACGTCGATCCGGGCGGGGAAGTCCTCCCGGCGCAGGCCGGAAGGACCGCCGCCCAGCAGCAGATGGGTGATGTCGGCGTCGATGAGGCAGCGGGTCGACTCGGCCTGCTGATAGCTGTTGCACAGCGGGACAAGCACTGCGCCGATCTTCCACACCGCATAGTAGGCGCACAGGGTGACGGCATTGTCGTTGGCGTATACGCCCACGTGCGTGCCTTTTTTGATGCCGCGGCTGAGCAGCGCCTTGGCCGCCTGATCCGTCAGCGCCTCCCACTGGGCGTAGGTGAAGCGGTGGGCGGCATCTGTCACGGCTTCGCAGTTGGGATGCCGCACAGCCTGCTGGGCCAGTATTTGGCCGATGGTCTTGTATACCAGTGCATTGCCCACGATCATTCTCTCCTATCTCTCGAATTGTATTTACTTGGAAGCCTTGGCGGCCTTGATGGACTCGATCAGCTCGGGAACGACCTTGAACAGATCGCCGACGATACCGTAGTCAGCCACCTCGAAGATGGGAGCGGTGTCGTTCTTGTTCACGGCGATGATGCACTCGGAATCCTGCATACCGGCCTTGTGCTGGATAGCGCCGGAGATGCCCAGAGCAACATAGACCTTGGGATGGACGGTCTTGCCGGTCTGGCCGACCTGATGGTCAGCGGAGATCCAGCCGGAGTCCACGCAGGCGCGGGAGGAACCCACGACGCCGCCCAGAACCTCAGCCAGCTCCTCGGCCAGCTTGATGCCGCCCTCCACGTCCTTGGAGATACCACGGC
>USNH01000182.1 GCA_900556015.1 uncultured Eubacteriales bacterium
CGTTGGTGTGGTCATGGGCCTTCACGCCGCCTATGAGATCTTCATCAACGGCACGGAGATCAGCGGCAGCATCCTCCTGACCTACCTCCCCGTGTCCCTGCTGTACATCAGCTCCATGACCATCGGCTACATCGGCCTTCGGTACATCGAGCTGTCCATCTCCTCCCCCATCTGCAACTCCTCCGGCGCGCTGGTGGCCGTGCTGGCCCTGGCCACCGGCGGCCTGGGTGAGCTTGTGCCCGCCCAGCTCATGGCCACGGCCCTGGTGTGCGTGGGCGTCATCGGCCTGGGCATCGTGGAGGCCCGCGAGGACGACGACCTCCGCGCCGCCCGCCAGCAGGCCAGCAACCACCGCTACGCCAAGTCCGCCCTGGCCCTGGTGCTGCCCATCATCTACTGTTTGCTGGACGCGCTGGGCACGTTTGCCGACAGCCGCGTGCTGGAGACGCTGGACGAGGACAGCGCCAACTGCGCCTATGAGCTGACGTTCCTGCTGGCGGCCATCGTCTGCTTCGTCTACGTGGTGCTCATCAAAAAGAGCCGCCTCGTCCCCAAGCGGGAAGGCCCGAAGTACGTGGGCGCGCTGTGCGAAACGGCGGGCCAGTTCGCCTATATCTACGCCCTGGCCGACACGGAGCACGTGGCCCTGGCCGCGCCCATCATCTCCGCCTACTGCGTGGCCTCCGTGCTGTGGAGCAGACTGTTCCTCAAGGAAAAGCTCAGCTGGAAGCATTACGCCATGATCCTCCTGGTGGTCATCGGCATCGTCATCCTCGGCCTCTACGACGCATAAGAAAACGGGAGACACGCTTTCGCGTGTCTCCCGTTTTCTTATGCTTACCGGCCTGTCATGGCGGTCATGACCTCGAACTCCTCCGCGTTCAGCGTCTTGGTCATGGCCAGGCCCTCGTCGATGTCCACGTTGATGATCTGCTCCCCGGTGGTGCAGACGATGCGGTTCGTCTCTCCCTCCGCCAGCAGCCGCACCGCCTCGTAGCCCATCCGGGTGGCGGTGACGCGATCCTTGGCCGTGGGGCTTCCGCCCCGCTGGATGTGGCCCAAAATGGTGACGCGGGGATCGAGGCCCAGCTCCTTCTGGATCTGCTCGCCCACGGCGATGCCGCTGGCCGCGCCCTCGGCCACCACGATCATATAATTCGTCTTGCCGCTGAGCCGCGCCCGGCGGATCTTCTCCGCCACGTGCTGCTCAAAGTCGAAGGGCCGCTCCGGCACCAACACCGCCGTTGCGCCCACGGCCAGGCCCACATACAGCGCCAAATACCCGGCCCGGTGGCCCATGACCTCCACCACGGAGCAGCGCTCGTGGGACTGCATGGTGTCCCGCAGCTTGTCGATGCACTCCACCGCCGTGTTGGCGGCGGTGTCGAAGCCGATGGTGTATTCGGTGCAGACAATGTCGTTGTCGATGGTGCCGGGGATGCCCACCACGGACACGCCGCATTTGCTGAGCTCCTGGGCTCCCCGGAAGGTGCCGTCGCCGCCGATGGCCACGATGCCGTCCAGCCCCAGCAGCTTGCACACGCCGGCGGCCTTGGCCTGGCCCTCCGCCGTGCGGAACTCCTCGCTGCGGGCGGTATAGAGAATGGTGCCGCCGCGGTTGATGATGCGGCTGACGCTGCCGGAATCCATGCGGTAAAAGTCCCCGTTGATAAGGCCGGACCAGCCCCGGCGGATGCCGATGCACTCGATGCCCCGGTCCAGAGCCGACCGCACCACGGACCGCACCGCCGCGTTCATGCCCGGCGCGTCGCCGCCGCTGGTCAGCACGCCGATTCGTTTCACTGCGCTTTCTGCCATAAATGATTCCTCCCAATAGAATGTCAGAACGTTCCGAATATACCGTACATCATTTGATTCTGACATTGTAGCACGATTTTCCTCCGGATGCAACAGGAAGTTTTCCCGGCGTGCTTGACAGGATTTTAGGGGGAGCATATAATTAAACTGGTGTTTTGTGCCATAAAATGGTGCAGAATGTGAAGGAGAGAGGGCATGAATTATCCGTTGGTCATTAAGGTCCTGGGCTATACCCTGTGGGTGGAGGCCGGGTGCATGGTGCTGCCGCTGCTGGTGGCGGTGTATTATCAGGAGCCCTGCTGGGAAAGCTTTCTGTATGCGTCGGGGCTGACCACCACGGGGGCCACCCTGCTGACCAATGTGGAGGCCCTGCCCCGGGGTATTCTGTTCTGGCGCAGCCTGACCCAGTAGATGGGCGGCATGGGGGTGCTGGTGCTGTTTCTGGCCCTGCTGCCCCGGGCCTCCGGAGCGGGAGCGGTGTATCTGATGCGGGCGGAGCTGCCGGGCCCCATCAAGGACAAGCTGGTGCCCCGGGTCAGCGACACGGCCAAGCTACTGTACAGCATGTACATCGGGCTGACGGTGCTGGAGACGGCGGCTTTGCGGCTGGCGGGCATGAGCTGGTTCGACGCGGTGAATCACGCGTTTTCCACCATCTCCACCGGCGGCTTCTCCGTCCGCAACGCCAGCATCGCGGCGTATCACTCGCCGCTGACCTCGTGGATCGCGGCCATCTTCATGTTCCTGTCCGGCGTCAACTTCTCCATCCTGTTCATCGCCGTGCGGGGCCGGGTGCGGGATATGCTCCGCTGCGAGGAGCTGCGGCTGTACGCCGCCATGACGGTTCTGGGCACGGCGCTGATCTGCACCAACCTGGTGATCCAGGGAAAGCTGCTGTTCCAGGACGCCCTGGTGGACGCCGCCTTTGAGACCGTGTCGTTTATGACTACCGCCGGGTACGCCACTACGGACTACACCGCCTGGCCGGTGTTCAGCCAGATGATCCTGTGGATGCTGCTGGGCCGCCTGGAGCTGATGCCCATCCTGGTGATGCTGTCGCCGGAGACCTGGAAGGAACGATAAGATAAGGGGGAAACGCCCATGAAAATCGGCTGCATCGTTATGGCGGCGGGAAACGCCCGCCGCTTCGGCAGCAATAAGCTGGACGCTCGGGTGGAGGGAAAGACCCTGCTGCGCCGGGCGCTGGAGGCCGTTCCGGCGGCGTGCTTTGACCGGGTAGTGGTAGTGACCCAGTATCCCCAGGGCATGGACCTGGCCCGGGAGATGGGCTTCCTGCCGGTGGAGAATCCCCGGCCGGACCTGGGGCTCAGCCACACCATCGCCCTGGGTATGGCCCATATGCAGGACATGGACGGAGTAATGTTCCAGGTGTCGGACCAGCCGCTGCTGCGGCGGGACAGCGTGGAGCGGCTGGTGGCGGCGTTCCGCCGCCACCCGGACCGGCTGGCGGCCCTGGCCCATGACGGCGTCCGGGGAAATCCCTGCCTGTTCCCCGCCAGCCTGTTTCCGGAGCTGACGGCTCTGGAGGGAGACCACGGCGGCAGCGCCGTGATCCGCCGTCATCCGGACCTGCTGCTTCTGGTGGAGGCCCCGCCCCAGGAGCTTACCGACGTGGA